>NZ_JAEHBX010000050.1:0-38255 GCF_016483395.1 Bacillus cereus group sp. N21 | reverse complement strand
GGAATGAGTGTAAAGATACACAAAAACCCCGAAGCATGGACTTTTTTTAAGTGTCCACGATTCGGGGTACAGTTCAGTAGTTGGTTATCTTTTTTGTTTTTTCAGTGTTTAATCTTACAAAAGTGTAATGTTCATGTCACGTTTTTGAATTTCTCCTCTGAAGAAAAGAGATTATGATAACAACATAATAAAAAACACATGAGGTGAATAACGTGAAAAGATATATTGCACTTTTTAGTATTTTAATTGTATTTGCTAGCTTGTTAGTTGGCTGTGATTTAAACCGTATGGGAAAAGATGAGTACTATGTTCAAATTACAGTTGATGGAACGGAAAAAAATGAAAAAGCTGATAATGGTCAGCCTCACAAATCATTTGAGTATAAGTTACCTGCATTTGATAAAGATGGTAAAGAAAAAGAAATGGAATTTACAGCTGTGAAGAATCTTCGTAAGGAAGCATTTCTACGTGTATTCTACTCCGATAAAAAAGGTGTAGCAGCTTGGGAAGAAGTGAAGAAGGACGAGCTTCCTGCAAAAGTGAAAGAAAAATTAGGCGTGAAATAATGAAGAAAGAGTTGGCCAAATGGTCAACTCTTTTATTTGCTTGCAAAGTCTTCTTCTGAAATTACTGTAAATCCATGTCTGCGAAATAAAGCAGTTGTTACACCATATCCATCTCGTTTTTTTTCGTTGAATTCTCCTGTATAAATGGTAGAACTTCCGCAAGAAGGACTTCGTTCTTTTAAAATGATGTATTCTGGATTTAAATCTTGTATTTCTTTCAAAGCTTTATAAGCTCCGTGTACGAAAGCTGTTGTTACATCATTACCTTCGTTGTCCATTACCTTTGCTTTACCATCTAGTACATCATCACCATTGCCTCCGATAATTTCTGCTGATGGACGAGGTGTAGGTAAGCCTCCTAATACCTCTGGACAAACAAGAACAGCTTCTTCTTTTTGTAATAGCTCTTCAATTTTTGAAATGAGATTGTCATTTCCATCGTAACGACAAGTAATACCAGCTAAGCAAGCACTAATTACAATCATGTTTTTTACCTCAGTTCATTAAAGATTATGAAATAATTTCTAATTTTACTGTTGTTCTCTTGTTGATATGCGGGATGATAAGAATAGAAACTTTATATCATTTAATGAAAACATATAGTGAATTTCAAAGTAAAGAAGAATGTAATATATTTCTTAAATAATAACGGGGTAAAACAAACAGGTTGGCTATCCAATGGTGGTAAATGGTATTACCTTGACTCTTATGGAGAAATGGTAACAGGTCAAAAATTTATTGATAACAACTGGTACTATTTTAATGATAACGGTGTTTGGATTGGTTAATTATAAGTAATAGTCTTTATCGATAAGTAAAGCAGGTCGTGGGATTAAATACGACCTGCTTTATTTTTTATGCTTTCAAGTCATCAAAAAGGAGAGATTTCTATTATTTCATGACAACATATAGCGAATTTTAGAGCGTTATCAAACTTGCATAATTTAAAAAGATTCTCTAGTAATTTGTTTATAACAATCTATAGCTCATAACCATCTAGTAATTTGTTTGTACAAATATTACAAAAAAACATTTAATTCGTTTGATAAAATTGGTAAAATAGTATAAACTATCTATTTTTTGAAAAGGGGAAAGAGAATGAAAAAGGGAAATAAAATGAAAAAGATGATTGCTACTTCTGTACTTTCTACTGCACTATTAATTCCAGCTATTGCTCATGCAGAAGAAAACAAGACGATTCAAAATTCTACTGCTACTCCTAAAGTTGCAAGTGTAAGTAAGGCTACTCAAGCAAAAGGATGGGTAAAACAACAGGGGAAATGGTACTACTATAAAAATGGGAAAAAGGTAACAGGTTGGTCATCTATTGGTGGTAAATGGTACTACTTTAGCTCTTATGGAATTATGCAAACAGGCTGGGTTTCCATTCAAGATAAAAAAACAGGGAAATATACATATTACTATCTCAATGAAAGTACGGGAGCAATGCACACAGGTTGGACGAAAGTTAATGGATCTTGGTATTTCTTCAATAATAATGGAGTAAAACAAACAGGCTGGCTATCCACTGGAGGAAAATGGTATTATCTTGGCAGTTACGGAATTATGGAGACAGGCTGGACTTCATTCAAAGATAACAAAACAGGAAAATATACGTATTACTATCTTGATACAAACACTGGTGCTATGAAAACAGGTTGGGCGCAAATTAATGGATCTTGGTATTTCTTCAATAATAATGGAGTAAAACAAACAGGCTGGCTATCTACTGGTGGAAAATGGTATTACCTTGACTCATCCTTCGGAGAAATGAAAACTGGAAGAGTTTCTATAAACAACGTATATTACCACTTCGATAAATCTGGTGCTATGCAAACCGGTTGGCAAAAATGGGGCAATTACTGGTACTACTTTAACCAAAATGGATCAGAATACAGAGGTTGGTTAAAACTTGGTGGAAGCTGGTACTACCTCGATGCTTCTTTTGGTGATATGAGAACAGGCTGGGTATTTATTAATAACAAATGGTACCATTTCAATAATAACGGTGTTTGGGTTGGTTAATTGTAAGAAATAGTCCTTATTGATAAGCAAGACAGGTCGCATGATGTAATGCGACCTGTTTTATTTTGCTAAAAAAAGATTCTGTCAATGAAAATGTCACCTTAAGGATGACATTTATATGATATGGAAGTTTCATCTTATAACAATCTATGTCGTGCAATCATTGTAAATATAAACTTGTATGCTTTTATATTTTCTATCATGCTATCATGGCGTCGCTGCTACTAATTCTATAGTTATCGTACAATTTATTTGTATATATATTGTAAAAAAACATTTAATTTGTTTGATAAAATAGTATAAAATATCTATTTTTTGAAAAGGGGAAAGAGAATGAAAAAGGGAAATAAAATGAAAAAGATGATTGCTACTTCTGTACTTTCTACTGCACTATTAATTCCAGCTATTGCTCATGCAGAAGAAAACAAGACGATTCAAAATTCTACTGCTACTCCTAAAGTTGCAAGTGTAAGTAAGGCTAGCCAAGCTAAAGGATGGGTAAAACAAAATGGAAACTGGTATTACTATGATAAAAATGGTAGGAAGGTAACAGGTTGGTTATCAACTGGAGGAAAATGGTACTACTTTAGCCCTTTTGGAATTATGCAAACCGGGTGGATGCCAATACAAGATAAAAAAACCAAGAAATATACATATTACTATCTCAATGAAAGCACGGGAGCAATGCACACAGGTTGGGTGCAAATTAAAGGATCTTGGTATTTCTTTAATAATAATGGAGCAAGACAAACAGATTGGTTATTAACTGGAGAGAAATGGTATTACCTTGGACCATACGGAATAATGGAAACAGGAAAACGTTTTATAAACAATACGTATTACTACTTTGATAACGGTGGGGCAATGCAAACAGGATGGCAAAAAATCAGTAATTACTGGCACTACTTTAACAGCAATGGATCTGAACACAAAGGCTGGTTAAAGCTTGGTGGAAGCTGGTACTACCTTGATTCTTTTGGTACGATGGTAACGGGAACAAGATGGATTTATGGTAAATATTACAAATTTAATAATAATGGTGTTTGGATTGGTTAATGATAAATAGTAAGCGGGATTGATAAGGAAGACAGGTCGCATGATGTAATGCGACCTGTTTTTATGTTTTACGCTTTTAAATCATTAAATTAAAAAAATCGCCCATTCTGCTTTATCGCACCTATTTATATATGGGGTGATAAAAATGGGAACTTTCTATCATTTAATGAAAACATATAGCGAATTTCAAAGTAAAGAAGAGTTTAATACATACCAGCAGCAAATTTTAATCTGTTATCAAGCAAACATAAATAAAACGGACTTTTTAGTGATTCGTTTTTTAGGGAGATATGCGATTAATGAAAAACAAAAAACAGTTGGAGTTGCTTGTCCGTTAATGGCAACAATTGCGACCAAAATAGGAAAAAGTATTCGTACGGTGCGTCGCTCTGTTGCCAAACTGGAGGAACTCGGGATTATTGAGCGGATTCCTACGAAAGAAAGATATAAGCGCGGGGGATATAGTGCGAACTTATATGTATTTCGTAAAGCAGCTGTTGACCGTATGGATGACCGTATGAAAATGACCGCATGTGAAAAGAGCGTACATGTAGAGGGGCGTAAGAAGGAAGAGGTGTCAGAAAAGGAGGAAACTATTCTTTTTAAAAACTTTTCTCAAGTACAAAAGAAAAGAGAAACGTATGAACTTGATGAAACATATTGTCGTCATGATATTCCAATTGCATTTGTAGATGCAATTGTTCCAATGTCGAGAAATCCACAAACGATTAATGTGCTTTGGAGTAAGGTGGAACTTGCTTATAAAAAGAGTGGTTTATTAGAACAAGGGGTATTTTTTGAGCAATTGATTACGGATGAGGAGACTTGTACGCAACTTATCTGTCGTACGAAAAGTGTGGTAAGAGCGTATAAATGTGGGGAGATTCGTAAAGATGTTAGAGCACTCTTGTATAGTACGATGCGAGCTCTATTTTTAGATGTTGGATTAGAATGGGGGGCGGCTATAAGAAGGAGCAGGAAGGTAACCTTATTTGATCCATTCAAAAAAGAGTCATGCGTATGATACATGACTCCCCTTGATTAATCGAATTTTCGTACAACAGGAACGCGAATCGCAACAAATAATACAAAGACAATCACTGCGATTGCGCCGCTTTTCATAATCGTCACAATCGGAATACCAGCTGCAAGTGCGAGTGATGTGAATGCATAGGAAAGCGGGATGAAGCCCATAGATGATAGCATCAGCAAGCTCATGACGCGCCCCATCATTTCTTCTTTGACAGTAGATTGAATCATCGCCATTAACGGAACGATAGCCATGGCAATTGTAATGCCGTAAAATGCGCCTGCTAATAATGCTTGCCAAAGTGCTGTGCTGAAGTTAATGGATAAGAAGAAAACGCCAGATAACAGCATCATAATGATGCAAAACAAGCCGCGTCTACGATTAATGTTTTTAAGGCCAACAATGACAGCACCAATTGCCATTCCGCCTCCAACAGCTGCTTCTAAATAACTAAATTGAAGCGAGTCACCATGCAGTACATTTTTGATAAATAACGGGAAGCCAACTTGCATTGGTCCGATTAAAAATAGATTTAGAAAGGCGCTACAGATAAGAAATGTTGAAAGAAAAGGCGATTCCTTTACGTACAAAATGCCTTCTTTAATAGAGGTAAACATTCCTTTGTCTGTATCCGTTTTTTCTTGCAATGTAAATTGGATTTTTTGGACGAGTATAGCAGCAATAATGAGAAGCAGAATAGTAATAGTAAAAATGGTCTCATAGTTACTAAACTTGATGAGAATGCCACCGAGTACAGGTCCTAAAATTACGGATGCTTGGTTCGTCATTTGGGTAAGTGAATTCGCCTGTGTTAAACGATGTTTTTCTACAAGTTCAGGGAGAATGGAACCGTCTGCTGACCAAAAGAAGGCGTCCGCTAATCCGAAAAACAAAGCAAACAAAGCAAACGTATATAACGTTACATGACCAACGATAAACCAGATTAGAATTGTTGCGACAAGAAGTGCACGAATGATATTTGAGTAAAACATAATATTTTTTTTCGGAAATTTATCTGCGACAGCTCCGCCGACAATCATAAAGATAAGTCTTGGGACGCTAAGTGCAACAAAGACAACACCTAGTGAAGCTTCGAGATTTAATGTTTTCGCTATGTACCATGTTTGGGAAAAGGTAAAAAAAGCTAAAGCAAAGCTTGAAAATAGAGTAGCTGCCCAGAGAAATAGGAAGTTTGTATTTTGTAGTAAAGGTGTCCCGCCTTCTGTTGGAGCAGATTTGTTTTGTTGTAGTTCCTCCATATTGCTTCCTTTCTATGTAACAATTTTGAGTGGATATAAAATCCTGTTAACACTCGTTTTATACAGTTTCTAATATTTCTATACTGCACTTTTTCATTGTAGACAATAATAGCACATTTGCCCAGTGGATTTTTTAAGGCAAAAAAATAAGAAGATGCGAAAGCACCTTCTTATTATATGGTTTAGGCTAATGCAATATAGATATCAACTTGCACATTATTTGGATCCATCGCTCGTTCATCATACAATTCAAAGTCTGTTGTGAAAGCACGTTTGTTTTCCTTCGACCACTTCCAAATGTCTTGCCATGTTTCTACGATGACCTCTGATACTGGGCCTTTGCGAGTCGTAAATACCGCATATGTCTGAGCAGGTATTGTGAGAGATGTCATATTTTCAGGGATTGTGTCTAATGAAGAGACTGGCATACCGATTGTATATGTATAGGCTCCAGTTTCATCGGACTCATAGTTTGAATACAATGCTAGTGTTTCGCTTTGCTTCCTTTTGTTAGGAATTTGATCTGTTATTTGACCTTGGCAGTAGTCGGTCCATAGCTTGGGGATCTTTCCTTCAGTGGACATTTCAATTTCATTTTTTGTTGTAGCGGAGATGCCAATCGCTTGGAAAGCTTCTTTTTTAATAATCTTTGGTTGACTCATGTTTTATACTCCCCCTTTTCAAATGAGAACAAATGTTCTTATTTGATTGTACCATAATTATACAGATGAAGGGAAGAGGGAGATTTGTTTATCGAGGGGAACTTTTTTTGCTAGGGCAGAAACAGGAGAATCCCCCACCTCAAGCTCGTGTAGAGGGAGGTGGGGGTAGTTCAATAATTTGGAAGAAATGTTGCAGCAACAAAGTCCGCCATTCATACGATGACAAAATCGCTCGCTATTGCATTGGCACCTGACATTAGAGTAAACAGTATTGCTCCTGGTGCAGTTCATACGAGATGGTGGTCAGGTAATGAAGATAAGATGTACCAACTTGCGGGAACCTTGCCGCTTAACAGAATTTCAACACCAGAAGATAGTGCAGAAGCAGTCTTGTTTCAATTGACTCAAGAATCTATTACAGGACAAATATATACAATTGATAATAGACAGACGCTTTAAAATTATAAAGTATCTTAGCGTAATAAAATTCACCTAATGAGGTTTTTATCTATAGAATAAAGAAGCCGCAATTTCTGCTTTAGAAATTGCGGCTTTGCTATCATACTTATGAATTAAAACATACTAGAGCTATGCATTGGTTGTAGTTTTGCATTTGGATCGAAGTAAGCTTTTGCATTGTTTACTGCTGTTGGTGCTTCACCGAAGCCACATGCAATCAGCTTTACTTTTCCTTCATATGTACAAATGTCACCAGCTGCGTAAATACCAGGGATGTTCGTTTCCATTTTAGAGTTTACAACGATGCTGTTCTTTTGAATGTCTAGGCCCCAGTTTTTAATTGGACCAAGAGAAGAGACGAAGCCGTAGTTTACGATGACATCATCAACGTCAATAACAACTTTCTCTTCTGTTTTCACATGTTGCAGAACAACTTGTTCAATCTTGTCTTCACCAATTAATTCAACTGGAACGTAAGGTGTTTTTACGTCTGCACGAGAGTTCGTTAAGTTTTCTACGCTGTGCTCATGAGCACGGAATTTATCACGGCGATGAACGATTGTTACTTGTTCAGCGATTGGTTCTAGCATCATTGTCCAGTCCACTGCAGAGTCACCGCCGCCAAATACAACGACGCGTTTTCCAGCGAATTTATTCATATCATCAACGAAGTAGTGTAAGTTTTTCTTTTCAAATTTCTCTACACTATCTAGTTCTAATCGGCGTGGTTGAAAGGCACCATTACCAGCTGTAATAATGACAGATTTAGAATAGTGTGTTCCTTTATTTGTTACAAGCTTAAATACGCCATCAGCTTGCTTTTCAAGTGTATCAACTGCTTCTTCTAAGCAAACAGTCGGTTCAAACTTTTTCATTTGTTCTTTTAAATTATCAACAAGTTCTTGCGCGCGTACTTTCGGGAATCCCGCTACGTCATAAATATATTTTTCAGGGTATAGTGCGGATAATTGTCCTCCAAGCTGCGGTAAGCTTTCAATAATTTTTACACTTGCCTGTCTCATTCCGCCATAAAACGCTGTGAATAATCCTGTTGGACCTCCACCGATAATCGTTATGTCGTAAACTTTTTGAATTTCTGTCACTATTTATTCCCCCTATAGATGGAATTTCGATATTGATTCCATATATTGTTCATATGTATACGGAAATCCTGCAAATAAGATTGCACTTTACAATAAAAATGATACCATATTTCAGTTTAGAATACTGCAAGAAATGACTGAGTTATATGTAAGCTTGTGCATAGATAGGATGAAAATGTATAAAATATACCAAGTAGGAAAATACATGAAAAAAAGGCTGAAAAACCCTTGAAAACGCTATGTTATTTTAAAATATTGATAATTCTCTAGGTGCTTGAATTCTGAAATAAAACCGACTAATATAGGAAAGTATTATGTTAATTTTTTATGACAAATTTCGTAAGATTTTTTGAACACGTTTTGTTATGGTTAAGAATGTGAGGAATTCCACATTCTTGACAAAATAAGTGTTTAATACTTTGGTCTTATGCTTATTTACTATTATATAAAGAAAAGGGTTGTGATTTAGTGAAAACTCCAAAAATCGTAGTTTTGGGTGCAGGTTATGGTGGGATGATTACGACTGTTCGTCTACAAAAAACATTATCTGTAAGTGAAGCTGAAATTACGTTAGTAAACAACAACAGCTATCACTACCAAGCAACTTGGTTACATGAAAGTGCAGCTGGCACATTACATCATGATAAAATCCGTCTCGACATTCAAGACGTTATTGATACAAATAAAGTAAACTTTGTACAAGATACAGTTGTAGAAATTAAAGCAGCTGAAAAACGCGTTATCTTAAAAAATGCTGAGTTAGAGTATGATTACTTAGTAATTGGTCTTGGGTTCGAGTCTGAAACATTTGGCATTAAAGGACTGAAAGAGCATGCATTCTCTATTACTAACATTAATGCCACTCGCCAAATTCGTGATCATATGGAATACAAGTTCTCTCAATATGCGACTGAAAAGCGCGATGAGTTAGTGACAATCGTTGTTGGTGGTGCAGGATTTACAGGTATCGAGTATGTAGGTGAGCTTGCAAACCGTATTCCTGAACTTTGCAAAGAGTATGATGTTCCACGTGAAAAAGCACGTATTATCTGTGTGGAAGCTGCTCCGTCGGCACTTCCTGGCTTCGATCCAGAATTAGTTGAGTACGCTGTAAAACAGTTAGAGAAAAAAGGTGTAGAATTCCGTATCGGCACGGCAATTAAAGAAGCAACTGAAGAAGGTATTCTAGTTGCGAACGGTGACGACGTAGAATTACTTAAATCTGAAACGGTTGTTTGGGCTGCGGGTGTTCGTGGTAATGGTATTGTGGAAGAGTCTGGTTTTGAAGCAATGCGCGGACGTATTAAAGTTGATGAGTATATGCACGCTCCAGGCCATGAAGATGTATTCATGGTTGGTGACGCAGCGTTAATTATTAATGAAGAGATTAACCGTCCATATCCTCCAACAGCACAAATTGCAATTCAACAAGGTTACAACATCGCACATAACTTATCCGTGTTAATTCGCGGTAAAGGTGAAATGAAAAAATTCGTGTTCGATAACAAAGGATCTGTATGTTCATTAGGACATGACGATGCAATGGGCGTTGTTATGGGTAAAAAGTTAACGGGATGGAAAGCTTCCTTCATGAAGAAAGTAATCGACAACCGTTACTTATTCTTACTTGGTGGACCTTTATTAGTTCTTAAAAAAGGTAAATTGAAGTTCTTTTAATATATAAATACAAATAGTAGAAAAAAGCAGAAACGGCTATGAGTCGTTTCTGCTTTTTTCATGTAATACAAGTTTTTCTTAAAGTTCTGTTTCAACGAACATTCAGTGTATAAGTGGACATTTTGTTTGATCGAAAAGCAACAAAAAACCAAATTATATTTGTGAGTGATACCGCCGAGCAAAAAATGATGACTCCTAAGACGGAAGAAAGGCTATAGTCATTTACGCGCATTATAATAAATACGGATGCAAGTATCACAAGATTTATGAATAGTCCCATACCGCAAAGAACTGCCATGATGAATCTCATTGCCTTTATTCCTGCTATATAAAGAAGTAGAGGTACGACATAAAATACTAAAATCTCGCCGATTGATGTCCACATCCCTAAAGAGTTAAATTTATTTGCATTAGATCCTAAATCTGAGAGTGGAGAAAGGGAAGCTGAGACTAATACAGAGCAGAAGAGTAATGCAGAAACTAAGGTTACGAATACAATACCGGATTTCTTTGATTGATTTCTCATAATTTTTCACACTCCTTTCTCAATGATTATTTGCGGAGCAGCATCCAAAGAAGAACTTTGAAGAAATTCAAGGTGTTTTTTACAAAGAACTTCTACCCTATATTCTCATTATATCAAATATATGGAAAATGAGTTAACTCCATAAGGAATAAGGAAGATTATATTATTCTTACTGAAAAATATAGTATAATACATAGAAAAGAATGAATATTCTGTTGTTTCAGCTGAAAGGAGTTTTACATCATGGGGAAGCGTGGGAATGTTTGGCTAGCTGTAAGTGGACTTGTAGCCACAAAAGATGGTCGCTGGCTCTTCGTTAAGAAAAAATACGGAGGCTTAAAGGGGAAATGGTCATTGCCCGCTGGTTTCGTAAATGAGGGCGAAACAATTGACCAAGCTGTTAAGCGTGAAATTTTAGAAGAGACAGGTATTGTTGCACATGTAAAAGGAGTGATTGGTATTCGTTCTGGTGTCATACGTGATGAGATTAGTGATAATATGATTATTTTCCTACTGGAACCAGAAGGAGAAAAAGTTATTGTTCAAGAGGATGAGCTGTTTGAAGTAGCGTTTTTAAATCCTAACGATATTGCAGACGATCAAAATACTTCTATATTAGTTCGATATTTATTAGAAGGGAATACGGCACAGCTTCTTGAGATGGATGCAACATTAAATCCAGGAGATCAATTTGGATATACATCTTATCATGTATTTACGGCAGGGGATAAGAAATAGAAGGAGTGGGGAAACATGAGTATTCCAGTATTACTAATTTCAATGATGCTGTTTTTTATTTTATTTTTTGGAATTGGATTTTTACTCAATATGATTTTACGTGCTACTTGGGTGATGGTTATCATTTATCCGATTGTTTGTATGGTGATCATTAATAAAGCAGGTGTCTGGGATTACTTTTCAAAACCGAAAGAAACATTTTCTTCATTTGGAACAAGTGTCTCGCATCTTGGACAAGCCGATCTTTTTATTTTATCAACTGGATTAATCGGGGCAATTTTGTCTGGTGTTGTGATAAAGAAACTACGTCAAAGCGGGTATCAAATGTTTTAATCTCCAGTTTTCTGGGGATTATTTTTTTGCATATTTCTACATCATATGGGGAATGACTAACGATGAAGGAGTGTGGAATATTAAAATGTTAAAACGATATGGTATTCGCATTATGATGACTTGTTTACTTGTAGCAGCATTATGTGTGACATGGCAAGCGTTCACAGGAGTCTCTCTACTAGAGGTTGTAAAAACATATCAAGAAGGCAATGTAAAAGAAGTACATGCAGCAGAAAGAGGGCAACAAGTTGTTCCGAGTAAAGAAGTGATAAATGCTTTAGAACAGGGAAAAGACTGGTCTAAATATCGTGTAATGGAAATGACAGCAACTGGTTATACGTCAGGGATAGAATCAACCGGTAAAAGACCTGGGCATCCTGAGTATGGCATTACATACTCAGGTGTGAAGGCAAAAAGGGATATATATTCTACAATCGCAGCTGACTTACGTGTGTTTCCGATTGGGACCATTCTTTTTGTACCAGGCTATGGATATGGTGTGGTAGCAGATAAAGGCGGAGCCATAAAAGGAAATAGACTCGATTTATATTATGAAACTGTTCAGGATGTATATAGTGAGTGGGGCAAGAAAAAAGTAAATGTATATGTAGTGAAAATGGGGAACGGTAAGTTAACAGAAGAACAGTTAACGATGCTCAATCAAGATGAAACGCTGCAAGTATTCCGCGGTCAATATTTGAAACAGAAATAGTCTAGTGAGATTGACACTAGACTTTTTTATTTGTCTTCATTCACAATATAAGAAAAACGAGGTGCGGAAGTGGAAGACTATCCTTTGGCGTATTATGAGTTTTTCGTGAAATATAATGAAGGAGATTATTATACGTGCCATGATTTACTCGAAGAAATGTGGCTAGAAGAGCGGAGTAATTTATTTTTAAAAGGCTTATTACAGATGGTAGTTGCTCAGTATCATTACAGCTATGGAAATGTAAAAGGAGCGCGGCTTATGTTGGAAGTGGCGGAGCAATATTTGAGGCCGTACTGCCCTTTGTATTGGAATTTAGATGTGAACGAAGTCGTGGTATTTATTCAAAGTTGCCGGAAAATCATACCTGAAAAGGTAGAGAAAGTCCCATATGAACAAATACATAATTTGCCGTCATTACCGGAGCACATTCTATATATGAAGTGAAAGAGAAGTTAGAATTATCGCATTTTAGGGAAAATGCAGTTATAATGACAATAGAGAAATCTAGGGGGGCTGAACATGTTTCAAGTACAAAAAGAATTAGCAAGCCATGAAGCAGTAATCGTTGCTTTATTTGAAGAAGAGAAAACGAGCAGCTTTGTACAAGAATTGGACAAAGCATTTGAAGGACAATTACAAGTTTTATTAGAAGAGAAAGAGCTTAGTGCAAAGAAAAAATCCATTTCCAAACTACATAGCTTAGGAAAAACAAATGTAAAACGCTACTATTTTGTCGGTCTTGGCAAAAAAGAAGCATACTCAACAGAAACATTACGTACTTCACTTAGTAAAGCATTTAAAACATTAAAAGCTGACAAAGTAAAAGATGCAGCAATTTTACTTGATTCTTTCGTAACTGATAAGTTAGACGCAATTGATGTTGCGCATATTGCCAATGAAGTATCTTGCCTTGGTACATATGATTTACAAACATATAAAACGGACAAAAAAGAAAGTGTAGAGTTAGAAAACTTTTCGGTTATTACAGCAGAAGATGCAAAAGAAATCGAAGCTGCATTAACAGTAGGGTATGTGCATGGACGTGCGACAAATTCAGCTCGTACACTTGTAAATATGCCACCAAACGTATTAACAGCAACAAAACTTGCAGAGTATGCAGTTGAATTAGCTGAGAAATACGATATGGATTATAAAGTACTTGAGAAAGAAGAGATGGAAGAGCTTGGTATGGGTGCATTACTTGCAGTAAACCAAGGTTCTACAGAGCCACCAAAAATGATCGCTCTTATTTATAAAGGAAAAGAAGAGTGGACGGATGTTATCGGATTTGTAGGAAAAGGGATTACATATGATACAGGGGGCTACTCTTTAAAACCACGTGAAGGTATGGTTGGCATGAAAGGTGATATGGGCGGCGCTGCAGCTGTTCTTGGGGCAATGGAAATTATCGGAGAACTTCGCCCAGAACAAAACGTAGTTGCTGTTATTCCATCAACAGATAATGTTGTGAGCGGTACAGCATTTAAGCCAGATGATGTGATTACATCTATGAGCGGTAAAACAATTGAAGTATTAAACACAGATGCAGAAGGCCGTCTAGCATTAGCTGATGGTATTACGTATGCGAAGAAACTTGGTGCAAACTATCTTGTTGATATTGCAACGTTAACAGGCGGTGTCATTGTAGCGCTTGGAAACCATACAACGGGTGCAATGACAAACAATGAAACATTGTTTGAACAAGTGCTAGAAGCATCGATGGAAACAGATGAGCCGATTTGGCAATTACCGATTTTCGAGCGCGATAAAGAGCGTGTTCGTAACAGTAAATTCGCAGATTTAAATAACTCACCAGGCCGTGAAGGTCATGCGGTAATGGCGGGAACATTCCTTGGTGAGTTTGCAGAAGAAACGCCATGGGTACATTTAGATATCGCTGGAACTTCTGATACAACGAGTGCACATGATTTGGGGCCAGCAGGAGCAACAGGTGCAATGGTTCGTACACTTGCAACACTGGTTGACCGTTTTGGAGAAGAATAAGAGGTTTTTGAAAAGGCAGCGGATTACGCTGCCTTTTCTTATAAAGAAATGGTATATAACGTTCCGTTTAACGCAAAAGATGTGCGGCCTGTTTCTTCAGAGACAACTAATATGAGTGCATCGCTTTTTTCGGATAAACCTATTGCAGCTCGGTGGCGTGTTCCAAGTTTTGAATCAATCTCTATATTTTTTGTTAGAGGGAGAATGTTCGCTGCTGAAACAATATGATTACTTCTAATGAGAATAGCTCCGTCATGAAGAGGATTTCCTGGATAAAAGATAGATTCCAGTAGTGGAACGGTTAAATAAGCTTCAAGTCTTGTTCCAGTTTGAATAAGGGAATCAAGTGAATCATTTCTTTCTACAACAATTAACGCACCATGTTTCCTATCACCTAAATGATGAATTGCTGTTGTAAGGGGAGCATAACCTGATGTAAATGGTGATAAATATGCCTTTAAATAATAAGAAGCTGCTAGGGTTTGAACATTGCTTAGTAGATGATGAATTTCTTCCATTTTACATAAAATGCACTCACCGTCTTGTTCAACCGTTTGTTTCATGCTCCGTAATTCCGCTTCTACAACCTCAATCATTTGTTTCGTTTTTATTTTTAACTCGTCTGATAATCCCCATTCTTCCATTTTTCTCACCTTTTTGTTTGAATTATATAGCATTAGTGTGTGCAAATCACAATAGTAAAATCCTGCTATACTTTAAAATATATTGAGATACTTGTCGTTTTTTTCATATAATGTAGTTATGACATGCGAGAGGAGATAAGAAAATGGATTGGAAACAAGAATATAGTCGCTGGCTTTCCTATGTAAACTTAGATGCAGAACTAAAAGAACAGCTAGAAAATATGAAGCAGGATGAAAAGAAAATAGAAGATAGCTTCTATAAAAACTTAGAATTCGGTACAGGTGGTATGCGCGGAGAACTTGGTGCTGGTACGAACCGTTTAAACGTATATACAGTTCGAAAAGCAACAAAAGGATTGGCGCACTTTATTGAAAAATTAGGTGAAGAAGCGAAGAAACGTGGCGTTGTTGTCGCGTATGATTCTCGTCATAAATCACCTGAATTTGCAATGGAAGTAGCAGCTACCCTTGGTGCGCATGGCATTACAACATATGTATTTGAAAGTTTACGCCCAACGCCAGTACTTTCTTTCGCAGTGCGTTATTTACATACAGTAAGTGGAATCGTTCTTACGGCAAGTCATAATCCACCTGAATATAACGGTTATAAAGTATATGGAGAAGATGGTGGACAATTGCCTCCGAAAGAAGCAGACGAATTAATTAGCTACGTAAATGAAGTAGAAGATGAATTAACAGTAGAAGTTGCTGATGTGGAACAATTGAAAGCGGATGGCTTATTACATATCATTGGACAAGAAGTAGATGATGCATATTTAGAACAGTTAAAAACAGTCATCATCAATAAAGAAATGGTACAAGAAGTTGGAAAAGATTTAAAAATCGTCTTTACACCACTACATGGAACATCCAATATTCCAGCGCGTCGTGGTTTAGAAGCAGTTGGATTTACAGACGTAACAGTTGTAAAAGAACAGGAGTTACCAGATCCAAACTTTTCAACAGTAAAATCACCAAACCCAGAAGAGCACGCAGCGTTTGAACTTGCGATTCGTGACGGAGAAAAAGTGGGAGCGGATGTGCTAATCGCAACAGATCCAGATGCAGATCGTCTTGGCGTAGCTGTTCGCAATCACGCTGGTGAGTATCAAGTGTTAACAGGAAACCAAACGGGTGCGTTAATGCTTGATTACTTATTATCACAAAAGAAACAAAACGGTACACTTCCAGAAAACGGTGTTGTGTTAAAAACAATCGTAACTTCTGAAATTGGTCGTACAATTGCGAAAGCGTATGGCTTAGATACAGTAGATACATTAACTGGATTTAAATTTATCGGTGAGAAGATTAAGCAGTATGAAGAAAGTGGACAATATGAATTTCAATTTGGCTATGAAGAAAGTTATGGTTATTTAATTCGTCCATTCTGCCGTGATAAAGATGCAGTACAATCTGTTTTATTTGCATGTGAAGTTGCAGCATATTATAAATCACAAGGCAAAACGTTATACAATGGTTTATTAGAAGTGTTTGCGAAATACGGTTTCTTCCGTGAAGATCTTGTATCGTTAACGCTAAAAGGAAAAGATGGTGCAGAGAAAATTCAAGAGATGATGGCATCATTCCGTGAAAATCCACCAAAAGAAGTGGCTGGCTTAACAGTGAATTCTGTAGAAGATTATAAAGCAAGCATCATTACATCACTAATAGATGGAAATAAGGAAGAAATTCACTTGCCGAAATCAAATGTGTTAAAATATCAATTAGCGGATGGTTCTTGGTTCTGCCTACGTCCATCTGGAACAGAGCCGAAAATCAAGTTTTATTTTGGTGTGAAAGATGATTCCTTACAAAATAGTGAACAAAAGTTACTTGCTATTAAAGAAGATATCATGAATCGTTTATAATGAGATAGAGTGTTACTTCCATTAATGGAGGAAGAAAGAGGAGAACGTAGAACGGCCTCCTCTTTTCTTGCATATGGAAAAAATTCGCTTGCTGAAGGTGGATGAAAGGTTCACTTTATAGAAAATAGAGAATTACACCATACAATAAGAAAAGGTACTGGACGATTAGAACAGAAAAGAGGGTATTTGTTATGAAAAAAGTGAGAAAAGCGATTATTCCCGCTGCGGGATTAGGAACGCGTTTTTTACCGGCAACAAAAGCGATGCCGAAAGAAATGCTTCCAATTGTAGATAAGCCAACGATTCAATACATTGTAGAAGAAGCTGTGGCATCTGGAATTGAAGATATTATTATCGTTACTGGTAAAGGAAAACGCTCTATTGAAGATCATTTCGATAATGCGTTCGAATTAGAACAAAACTTATTAGAGAAGAAAAAATATGAGTTACTTGAAAAAGTACAAGCTTCTTCTAAAATGGTTGATATTCATTATATCCGTCAAAAAGAGCCAAAAGGATTAGGGCATGCGGTTTGGTGTGCACGTAAGTTTATTGGTGATGAACCATTTGCTGTTTTATTAGGTGATGATATTGTACAAGCTGAAAAACCATGTTTACGTCAATTAATTGACGAATATGATAAAACACTTTCTTCTGTTATTGGTGTGCAAACAGTTCCAGAAGCAGAAACACATCGTTATGGAATTATTGATCCACTAGAACAAGAAGGTCGTCGTTATCAAGTTCGAAAGTTTGTTGAGAAGCCAGCGCAAGGTACAGCGCCTTCAAACTTAGCGATTATGGGACGCTACATCTTAACACCTGAAATCTTTATGTTCTTAGAAAACCAGAATGTTGGTGCAGGTGGTGAAATTCAATTAACAGATGCAATCCAAAGTTTAAATGAAATTCAACGTGTATTTGCTTATGACTTTGAAGGAAAGCGTTACGATGTTGGAGAAAAATTAGGCTTTGTTCAAACGACAATTGAAATGGCACTTCAGCATGAAGAATTAAGAGATGACATGCTTGTTATGATGAAGGAAATTTTAGAAGAACAAATGAAACAAGAGTCTTAATACAAAAAGGAGCTACTTCAAGTAGCTCCTTTTTCGTTATTATAGTCTCGA
The DNA here is from genome assembly GCF_016483395.1 of Bacillus cereus group sp. N21. NCBI lineage: Bacteria > Bacillati > Bacillota > Bacilli > Caryophanales > Bacillaceae > Bacillus > Bacillus cereus group sp. N21. The sequence continues at coordinate 20,463 of NZ_JAEHBX010000050.1, read as the reverse complement.
ATGAGAATGCTGATAAGCAGAACGACGTACAGCGTAATATATGCGAGGTGAGATGATAGCACCGATAATTGTAAAGATCATATCTTTAACCGCGAACCACATCATAATTGTCCAAGCCGCTTTGTAACTCATATTTCCGCCCATCCAGAAGTTTACAGCTGCATACATATAAGTAGTACCAATGATATAGGTTAAAATAATTCCTGTAAAAGACGCGATTGCAAAGGTACTGAATTGTGGTTTTTCTCTTTGTTCTACTAGTTTTCCTGATACGTAAGCAACGATAATGAATGCGATAATAAAACCACCAGTAGGATCTAAAAGTGCGCCAAATCCAGCTTTGAACTGCGCGAAAATTGGTGCTCCTGCAATACCAACAAGCATATAAACAGTCATAGATAAGGCCCCAAGTCTACTTCCAAGAAGAAGACCTGCTAAAATTGCGAAAAATGGTTGCATGGAAAGTGGAATACCAGCCACTTGTAAAAACGGTGCCCAGGATACGATATTCGCACCAATCGCCATGAGCGCAACAAACATGGCAGCTAGTGCTAAATCTAAAGCACGTAATTGTCTCATATTGTTAACCTCCAGTTGTTATTTGGTTAACAATATAGTAGCGAATCCATTTATCCGTTGTCAATTAAAATGTTTTGGTAGTTAGGCTTTAGTGCTTCTCTAAGTAAAGTGTATGGAATGCGAAATTGTGGAATACCGCTTGAGTAAGGAGCTATTTCATATAATGAGAAATAGATGACAAGATGATCGGGTTCCAAATAATAGTTAAATTTCTTTGTACTCATGACTTTTTCAGTTGCATCTGGAAAATAGATACTTTCATTTTGCTTAATTTGTCTAACGATTTCTGTGCGGATGATATCTTGATACGTACTGTCTTTTTGAAATAAGTCGTCCAAATTAAGTAATCTTTTTTCATTTAAATCAAATGTATTCGCCTTCCATGTATATAGTCCGTGTGCTCCGCCTGTATACTGATAATAATTTACATAGAGACTGAGTAAGGGAGATTTTTGCAATGTTACTTTATAGTCAACATTTGCAACATATGGATGAAAAGGAGCATTTGATTCCTGAGCCTCTGTATAATATTTTTTTGCTTCTTTCGCTAATGTTGTTTTAAAACGATCAGTAGTTGTTTTATAGTATGTATTCAACTTTTTTTGAAATTTTGTATCGTAAAAATTACTAAAATAAGGTCTGCTAATTTGATATTCAAGATAAGGTTTCTTACCTTTTTGTGTGACAGGCTTAATATCGATTGTCAGGTTAGAAGGGTGGGCTGCATTCGTATAATTTGGTACAATAATGAGCAAGGAGACTAAGAGTAATAGAATATAGAATTTGTTTTTCATGTAGATAGAACCTCCTTATATAAGTGCTATAGGTAGTTTGAAAATAAATAGGGAAAATTATACATTTTTAAACAAGAAAAAGGAGGAAGTAGTATGTCGAAAACATTAATGGATGCACTTGGGATTGAGCTGTTAGAAATGACAGAAGAAAAAGTAGTAGCAACTATGCCAGTAGATGGACGCACACATCAACCATTTGGTTTTTTACATGGTGGCGCATCAGTTGCATTAGCAGAAACTGTAGCAAGCGTAGGCTCCTATAATTTAATTGATCAAGAAAAGTGTATTTGTTTTGGTCTTGAAATAAATGCGAATCATATTCGCTCGAAACGCGATGGAATCGTAACAGCAATCGGTACGCCGATTCATAAAGGACAAACAACAATGGTTTGGGATGTGCGCATCATTGATGAAAATGATGATTTACTTTGCATTTCAAGATGTACAGTTGCAATTAAAGAGAAGCGTGAGCAATAAAAGAGGCTGCCTAGAGGCAGCCTTTCTATCATTAGAACTGGATTTTCTTCTCTAAGAAGCCTTTTAGTTCGCTAATTGGCATACGAACTTGCTCCATTGTGTCACGGTCACGTACTGTAACTGCTTTGTCTTCAACTGAGTCGAAGTCATAAGTGATACAGAATGGTGTACCGATTTCGTCTTGACGACGGTAACGTTTACCGATAGAACCAGTTTCGTCAAAGTCTACCACGAAGTCTTTTGCTAGTTCTGCGAACACTTCCCCAGCGCCTTCAGATAGCTTTTTAGATAGTGGTAAGATTGCTGCTTTGTAGGGTGCTAAAGCAGGGTGGAAACGAAGAACTGTACGAGAGTCGTTTTCTAATTGTTCCTCTTCGTATGCATCACATAAGAATGCTAATGTTACGCGGTCTGCGCCAAGAGATGGCTCGATGCAGTATGGTACGTAACGTTCGTTCGTTTGTGGATCGATATAGTTAAAGTCCTCGTTAGAATGTTCCATGTGACGTTTTAAGTCGAAGTCTGTACGAGATGCAACGCCCCAAAGTTCGCCCCAGCCGAATGGGAATTTAAATTCGATATCTGTTGTTGCGTTACTGTAGTGAGATAACTCTTCCTCACCGTGGTCACGAAGACGCATGCTTTCTTCGTGCATACCAAGTGATAGTAACCAGTTTTTACAAGTGTTACGCCAGAATGTGAACCACTCTAAATCTTCACCAGGTTTACAGAAGAATTCAAGCTCCATTTGTTCGAATTCACGTGTACGGAATGTGAAGTTACCAGGTGTAATTTCGTTACGGAAACTTTTACCGATTTGGCCAATACCAAATGGAAGTTTTTTACGCATAGAGCGTTGTACGTTTTTGAAGTTTACGAAAATACCTTGTGCTGTTTCAGGGCGAAGGAAGATTTCGTTTGTGCTAGATTCTGTAACACCTTGGAATGTTTTAAACATTAAGTTGAACTGACGGATTTCAGTGAAGTCTTCGCTACCGCAATCTGGGCATTTTACTTCATGTTCTTTCATTAATCCAGCCATTTGATCGAAAGTAAGACCATCAACGATCATTTCGATGCCTTTTGCATCTAAAGCATCTTCAATTAATTTATCAGCACGGTGACGCGCTTTACATTTTTTACAGTCAATCATTGGATCGTTAAAGTTACCAACATGCCCAGAAGCTACCCAAGTTTTTGGGTTCATTAAAATCGCTGCGTCTAAACCAACGTTGTATGGAGATTCTTGAATGAATTTTTTCCACCAAGCTTTTTTAACGTTATTTTTTAATTCGATACCAAGTGGACCGTAATCCCAAGTGTTTGCAAGACCACCATAAATTTCAGAACCAGGGAAAACAAAACCGCGATGCTTCGCTAAGTTTACAACTTGTTCCATTGAATACATAATAAAATCCTCCTTTTAAAAGTTAACGTATTGGCGATGACTGGATGTACTTGTTGAATGGCAATTTCTCGAGCAAGCCGCTTGCGCCTTGAAATACAAAAAAGCTCGTCTCTAGGCATTTTTGCCTAGGGACGAGCTTGTATACCCGCGGTTCCACCCTAGTTGATGTGTGCGTAAACACACATCCACTTTATCACGTATTGCTCGAGACTGCCGTTTCCTTGCTTTTTCAGGCTTTCACTATCCCTGAATCGCTTTTTGTGCAAGTACTTATAAGTCTGTCATCGCTACTATATTTTATAATAATGACCATATTCTATCATGTTCCTTTTTAAATCACAATAGAGGAACGATTGTATCTGTATAAATACAAATTAAAAAAAGGATAGAAAACCTTTCTTTTTTAGATGGGAGAGAGCGTCCACCCATGGCTAGAAGCGATCAGTGACTTTTTTAGCCCCATGCCAAGTGAAAACAAAAGGAGAAAATGAGACCATCGTTTCTTTTGTTTTCATGGCAGGGGCTGATATGTTGGAAAATCAAGATGGATATATATGATAGAGTTTCGCCTATTTTACTATTCTTTATCATTTTAACCGAGAAGACCCCCTCCTCTAAATGAAGTGAAGGTGGGGGTAGTTCAATCTGAAGAGGTGCTCATAGTAGAGCGAATATGTTTAATTGCTTCACGTTTGCTTAGAGGAGCAAGTTCATGATTTTGAACATATTCCCATACAACATCTGGGCTTGTTTTTGCGTATTCACGAAGTACCCAGCCGATTGCTTTTTGGGTGAAAAATTCTTTTGAAGATTTGAGTTGTCCAATGATTGAGAAGAGAAGTTTTTCATCCATTTGTTCTTTATATTTTAGTTGAAATAAGATTGCGGAGCGCTGTAACCATATATTTTCTGAAGCAATCCATTTCGGGATGTATGTTTGAATGGCTTCTGGATGTTTCAAAAAAATGCTTCCTAGGGAAGTAGGAACAATGCCATCAACGGAATCCCACCATGATTTCGTTATAATGAGTTCTTCTAAGAACGGGATGTGAGTTTTATCGAGATGCTTTTTATATTTCTGTAATAGATCGAGAGCGGCGGCTTGGAATTCGCGTTCTGGTAAATCCCAAAGTCCACGGATGACGGTTTGAAAGTCCTCTTTGTCTGGAAGTTTATTTACTTGTATGACTTCACGTAATAGCTTTCTTCTTTCCGGTGTTTGAATACCGAGAAATGGGAAATGATTTTTCATATAACGAGCCATTGGTTCTGCTTTTTCAGGATTTTGATGTGCGATAAACTGTTGCTGTAAGGCTTTTACAAATGGGTGCATAAAATTGTTCTCCTTTCATGGTCTTTGTTCATATTATATAAAGAAGTGATATGAAATGGATATAAGAAATCCGATGAGAGTAGAAAGGAGAGGGAGCGATGGAAGATCAAAGTATATTAGCGGGTTTTTTTGCTCTTAGTTTTGTTGCTATTGTTATTATTTTAATCTGGGCATTTATTGCGTATTTGTTAACTGCATTTGCACTCTATACAATGGCAAAAAATGATGGTGCTGAAGATGGCATTCTTGCTTTTATTCCATTTTTAAATAGTAAAGTATGGGGGGATTTGGCAAGGGAGAAGTTACCTGACTTTTTGAAAGAAGGGGCTGGATGGAAAGTATTCGGTATATACGTTGCTTGTTTTATTTTGAACTTCATTCCAATCATAAGCCTTTTAGCAAGTGTTGTAGTACTTGTTCTGTCGATTTACTTAGTATACGCCATTTTGGAGCGTTATGGTACGAACGCAATATTATTTACAGTCATCCATGTGATAACATGTTCTATTTTTCTTCCGATTCACTTGTTTTTGATTCGAAATGAGCCAACGAAATATTAGGATTTATTATGAATAATCATGTTGCATATTGTCGAACGGTCGATATGTTGTTTCGAACCGCCGATATATGATGGAAAATAGAAAGGGAAAAGGCTATCGCATCTAGCGATAGCCTTTTTTGGATAGTGATTCTAAGCGAGCCACTTCCGCTTTTTATGAAATCCAGCTCCAGTGGCTAGAATGTTCGGTGGCTTCGCTTCTTCACATTCTAAGCGAACCACTCCCGCTTTTTATACCTACATTAAGTAACGCAGATAAATATAAATGTGAGAAACAATTAATGAAACAATCATAATTGGGAAACCGACTTTTAGGAAGTCCACGTAGCTAAATCGATGTCCTTCACGGCTTGCGATTCCAGCAACGATTACGTTAGCGGAAGCACCGATTAATGTTCCGTTTCCACCTAGACAGGCTCCTAATGCTAATGACCACCATAATACATCGATTTGTGCATCAGAAGGTGATAGACCAAGACCGACTGCCATATCGTTAATAAGTGGAATCATTGTTGCAACGAACGGAATGTTATCGATTGTTGCTGAAGCAATGCCGGATACCCATAAAATAAGGATGGATGCGTAAGAAATATCTCCGCCTGTTAAACCGATTACTTTTTGGGCTAACATTTTGATAAGTCCGATATCAATAAGTCCACCAACGAGTACGAATAGACCAGCAAAGAAGAAAATTGTAATCCACTCTACGTGAGCGAATACTTCTTCAATTTCATGCTCTTTTACACCGATTAGCATAAGTACAGTAGCACCTGTTAATGCGATTACTGCGGCGTCAATGTGGAAAATAGAATGAGTCATAAAACCGAGGATTGTAAGTCCAAGTACAGTTAAAGATTTTTTCATTAGTACAGCATCTTTAATGTATTGTTTTTCGTCTAAGCTCATTAGTTTTTTAATTTGTATAGGGTCAGCAATTAACTGCTTGCGGTACATAAAGTAAATCATTATCGCGGTAACAGCGATAATAATTAGTACGATTGGGGCTAAGTTGAATAAGAAAGCATTAAAATCTAAATGCTTGTTTGCAGAACCAATCATAATGTTTGGTGGGTCACCAATTAATGTTGCAGTTCCCCCAATATTTGAAAAAATAATTTCGGAAAGTAAATATGGAACAGGATTTACTTGTAAAATGCGCGTAATAGATAAAGTAACCGGAACAACAAGAAGTACAGTTGTTACGTTATCTAGAAATGCGGAACCAAGCGCGGTAAGCAAAGAAAGAGAAATTAAGATTTTAATTGGATTTCCTTGTGCTTGTTTAGCGGCTTTAATTGCAACATATTGGAATACGCCTGATTTACTTGTGATGTTTACTAATATCATCATACCGATCAGTAGCGTGATGGTTCCCCATTCAATATGTTTTGTAAAAGCGTTGTGCAAGTCGACGACACCAAAGATGACCATAAGTGCTGCACCGAGAAGTGCGATAACAGCACGGTTAATTTTTTCTGAAATGATAATGGCATATGTAATTAGAAAGACTGCGATTGCAAAGTAATATTGCCAGTTAGCGATTTCTTGCGTTGTTTCGTGCAAAAATTCCATCTCCTTTCGGGTAACTTTTCTTAGTGTGTCATAAATTTCTGGAAGAAACACACTTAAAGCCATTATAAAGTAGAAAAATGTCGGATGTAAATGAAAGGGTTTGTTTTGTCATATTTTCTGTACAAATGAATTTTTCTTCTTTTTAAAAATATTTGTGGTTATTTGACATATACATAAGATACATCAATCTGAATGTATCTTATGTAATAGCATTCGAGCCTGTTCGTGTAGGAGTACAAAGTAGACAGAATGATAAGGAAGGGATCGTATGGATGGACAACAATTTTTATTTTTGGATTTTGAGTTCACGATGCCTCAAAATAGGAAGAAACCAAAGGGTTTTTTTCCAGAAATTATTGAGGTAGGACTCGTATCAGTTGTTGATTGTGTAGTGGAAGATACGTATTCATCGTATGTACGACCGGAAACTTTTTCATGCTTAACAGAGCGGTGTAAAAAATTTTTAGGAATTAATCAGGAAGCGGTAGACGGAGGAATTTCTTTTTTGGAACTTGTCGAGAAACTTGTACAATATGAAAAACGTTGTCAAACAACAATTGTAACGTGGGGTAATATGGATATGAAAGTATTGAAGCATAATTGTGAGGCCATAGGTGCCGAGTTTCCTTTTTCGGGGCAATGCCGAGATTTATCACTCGAGTATAAACGTTTCTTTGGCGAACGGAATCAAACTGGATTATGGAAAGCGATTGAAGCGTACGGGAAAGTAGGAACAGGAAAGCATCATTGCGCGCTTGATGATGCGATAACGACCTATAATATTTTTAAACTGGTTGAAAAGGATAAAGAATATTTAGTAAAACCATCTCCCCCGACTTTAGGTGAACTCATCGATTTTTCAAAGGTGTTAAAGAAAGTGAGTACACAATAGCGACCAAATTACAAACTGTGTAATTTGGTCGTTTTGTTTTTTTACAGCTTGTAATCTTGTTTTAACTGCTGGAGTGTCTGCAAACTACGCCTCGCAAACGGACCATCATCTGCTGAGAATTCATTCATTTGTGCTTCTAGTGCGGATTGTAAGGATTCTTTATAATCCGGAATATCGCCCTCGTATTTTTTCACCATTTGCTGCGGGATATTTGTTTGCTCCCTGAATGCTAAAGCGCGTCTTTCATGGAAAAATGGAACATCCGCTTGTTTTACATTATGTAAATCACCTTGCGTCGGATGTTTTAAAACAGCTAACACTTTCACAACGTAACTTCCAGGACGGCTGTTTGTAATTTCACCGATATACTTTCCTGTTTTATAGATACCAGTAACGATATCACCAATTTGGAATGTTTCGTTCATATTTTTCACCTCAATTTTATAGTAAGGAAAGTGGGGAATAGAGTCAAAGAAATCATTTGCTGGAGAATGATTTTGAGAAGTTAGGTGTGCTTGTGATCAGAGAAATGTTATAATTCGAAATGATATAACAGAAAATTCTGAGGAATCGAAAGGATGAAGGTATGTATCGTTTGCTTCGATGAATTCACAGGTATAGATGTATTTTTGCCGTGGGATTTACTGAATAGAGTAAACTCGATTGGAAGAATAAAAAATTGGGACGTTAAACTTGTAGGGGGGGAGTGATCTTCATGATGCCTTTATATTTTCCAGAAGATAAAACAGAATATATTATTCCAGGGATTGTTTGTGTTTTATTTATAATCGGTGCGATTGCAACATGGCGCATGTTTATTCGCGTATCAAAGAGAGAGGCGGAACGTTTGGAGAAAGTGGAGCGAAAGCTGTTAGCGGAAAAGAAACACTAATTCGTTTTTGTATGTTTCCCTCTATGCTCGGACAATCTAAGGGCAGAATGTATTCTGGAGGGAATTGTGATGAAAAAGCAGCTTTTATTCGGGTGTTGTTTGCTGTTTCTTATGGCAGGTTGTGATAAAGGAAATCCGAAAGAAATCGATGTGAAATTATATAATGCTTCTGGTGATAAAGTTGGAACAGCAAAAGTGAAGCAGCAAACAAGTGGTGTGAAAATATCCATTAAGGCAGAAGGATTTTCGCCAGGTGTACATGGATTACATATTCATGAAATTGGAGAGTGTAAAGCACCACGTTTTATATCAGCTGGTAATCATTTTAATTTAGAGAAGAAAAAGAAACATGGACTTATGAATCCAAAAGGTGCAGAGAATGGTGATTTGCCGAATGTTATTGCGGATGATACAGGAAAGATTAAGGCGGAGATTGAAGCGCCTAATGTATCACTTCAAGAAGGGAAAACGACGTTGCATCGAAAAGATGGTGCGTCTATCATTATTACGGAAAAGCCTGATGATGGTATGACGCAACCTGCTGGAAATTCAGGGAATCGAATTGCTTGTGGCGTCATTGTAGAAAAGGCAGCCGCTAAGAAAAAGTAGAAGCTACCTTTGAAAGGGTAGCTTTTTTCAGTTAATTATGAAAATGCACACTTAAGTCTATGTAGTATTTCTTCAAGTTGTCTTCTTGAACAGCCGATGTTAATCCGAATATGTTGTTCTCCACCTGCTCCGTATTTTTCACCTGGTTCAACGATAATTTTCCCGTTTTCTTCAAGCTGTTTTGTTCGTTCTTTTTGAGATAGGTCAAGGCGAGAACAGTCGACCCATAGTAAAAAAGTACCTTCTGATTGAATAACGGAAAGGGTAGGGATATGCTGCTTGATAAATTCACAAGCAAATCGGGCATTTTCTTCTATATATAAACGCATTTCTGCTAGCCAATCGTTACACTCTGTATAGGCGCTTTGCATTGCTACATAAGCAAATGTATTTAACCCATGAAAGCCTTGACGCTGTTGCACAGCTGTAAAGGCATTTCGAAGTTTTTTGTCAGGAATAATAATAATAGATGCCTGTAAGCCTGCGATATTAAATGTTTTACTTGGCGCCATGCAAGTGATTGTACGCGCTGCTAATTGTTTTGACAATGAAGCAAATGGCGTGTGTGTATGACCTGAGAAAATAAGGTCTGCATGAATTTCATCTGAGATAACGGTTACATTATATTGTTCACATAGCGTGCCGAGTTTTGTAAGCTCGTCTTTTGTCCAAACGCGACCAACCGGGTTGTGTGGACTACAAAGAAACATAAGTTTTACACCTTGCTGAAACTGTGTTTCCAAATGTTCAAAATCCATTGTGTATGTGCCGCCCTGTAAAAGTAATGGACTTTCCCATACATGACGGTTATTTTTTGTTACCATGTCAAAGAATGGGGGATAAATAGGTGGTTGTACAAGTACGGCATCATTTTCAGTTGTGAAAGCCTGTACACTAGTGCTAAGAGCAGGAACGATACCTGAACTAAATACAATCCATTCTTCTTTTATATCCCAATTGTATGCACTTTTTGTCCAACGACAAATAATATCTGTTATTTCTTCAGGTGGCATTGTATATCCGAAAATAGGATGCCCAAGGCGTTTTTGCAGTGCAGATTGAATTGGCTCTGGAATAGGGAAATCCATATCTGCAATCCATGCGTGTAACAATTCTTCATTCTTATATGTATCCCACTTTACACTATGTGTTCCCCGGCGGTTTACAGTTTTATGAAATTGCTGCATCTTTTTTGCTCCCTTCTACTTGAATCTATAATTTTGTGAAAGTTCCTCCCTTCTTCTAGAATAGCTGATGTGATACGATAAAGAAAAGAGTGAAAAATAGGAAAAGGCGGGAAGTAGATGGGCGCATATGAAAAGATGGTGGAAATGGTGAAGAATTGGGATCCTTTTCAAATGGGACCGGAATTTTATGAAACAGAAGCAAGCGATGTTGTGTACGTGGTAAGTGCGTTTGACGATCCGAAATATATTGCAAAAAAAATACAGCATATTTATTTTATGTCGTTTGAAGAAGTACCAGCTATTGAAAAATGCGAGAAATTAGCACAGGAATTACTCGTATTAAAAGAAGGCGGAAGTTGTTCATTGTAGGCTGTCGGAAGTTCCGACAGCTTTTTTAGTAGGAAGTTTATCCCGCATTAACTGGCAGTAGCACTCCCACCTCAAAATTCAGCGAAAGCAAAGAAATTAGATCGGGGATGAAGACCTCCCACTGAATAAAGTTTCACTTTATATCGTACCTTGTAGAATGGTTGATATGTTGTGTCGAAGCGCCGATATATTTTAAAAAGCGCTGATGTGTATATGAATACTATTGTGCTGAAAATGCTATGATTTCTTCATATACATGCTCTGGCTTTTCCTCTGGTAGCAAGTGTCCTGTATTTTCGTATGAAATAAATGTAGAGTTTGGCAAGTCTTTGTGTAGCCGGTGCCCGACATGAACGGGAACAACGCGGTCTTTTTCACCCCAAATGAGTAAGGTTGGGGTCTCGATCTTTCGTAATTCAGCTGATGATAAATCTCCTTCTCGGTCCCGGATCATTCGCGTTAAAGCAGGGAAAATGCGGTTATCATAAAAGGGAGCAGCGTACCCTTCCATCATTTCATCATCAATTAAAGAGTGGTCATGAACGACATTCATTAAATTATGAACGATGCCTCTTCTTATAATCCAATTTTTTACGTATAAATGAAAGAACGGTAAATAGGAAGAGTAGATGAGCGGAAACTTTGCTCGTGTTAAGTAGCTTGAGCTACATAGTAAGATTGTTTTTGTAATTAAATCAGGACGTATGCGATTGACATAGAGTGAGATTTGTCCGCCCATTGAATGACCGACTAGCACAATGTTTTGGAGTGCTAAGTGTTCCATTAAATCGATAATTATAGTTGCTAAATTATGATAGGAATATATAAATTGGTTGGACTTATCACTTTTTCCGAACGGTGGTAAATCAAGTGCGACAACCGTTCCTTCTTTTGCAAGCAGTGGGATAAGTCGTCGGTAACTAAATGAGGATGAGAGAAAACCGTGAATGAGTACAAAAGTTGGTTTTTCCTCATTACTCTGGTGTTCATACAATTCGTAATGAACAGTAGTGCCGCGAGTGGAAAAAGTGAAGTAGGGATGCTCTAGCTCATGTTTCATTTTCTTTCACTCCATTGATTTTTTTCATATCATCTCCTAGTAGAAAAAGATTTATGTTAACAAAAAAAGGCAAGATGGGGGTCCATCCTACCTTTTTCAGTGCTAAGTGTTATCCTCGTACAATATTAGGCGGTGTTTTTCCTTGTAACCCTGCAACTAAATTTTCTGCAGCGGTCATTGCCATTTGGTGTCTTGTCTTTAATGTCGCAGATCCGATGTGCGGCAGCGTAACGACGTTTGTTAAAGATAATAACGGATTATCTTTTTCGACCGGTTCCTGTGTAAATGTATCGATACCTGCTGCAAAGATTTTCTTTTGTTTCAGTGCGTCGATTAATGCAGGTTCATCAACTGTTTTCCCGCGGGAAGCATTAATGAAAATAGCTGTTTCTTTCATTAATGAAAATTCCTTTTCTCCAATGAGCTGATATGTTTCTTCTGTTAATGGCGTTAAAAGAACAATGAAATCAGATTGCTTTAGTAGTGTGTGTAAATCACAGTACGCGGCATCAAATTTTTGTTCGGCCTCTTCCTTACGACGCCGATTATAATAAAGGACATTCATATCAAATCCCAATTTTGCGCGCTTGGCAACAGCTTCTCCAATTCGCCCCATTCCAATAATCCCAATTGTACTATGATGTACATCCAGTCCGAAGTGCTTTTTTGTAATTTCGGCATTCCAATTACCGTCTTTCACATAAGAATCAAGCTCACATACGCGTCGTCCAGCTGATAGCATAAGAGCGAAAACAAGATCGGCCACTGTATCATCTAATACATATGGAGTATTCGTTCCAATCACGTTTCTGCCCTGCATCGCTTCTAAATCAAAGTTATCATAGCCAACAGAAATGTTGCTCACAACTTTTAAGTGAGGAGCTGCTCGCAATAACTCTTCGTCGATTTTTGTCCCAAAGTTAAGCAAGCCATGTTTATCTTTTATTTTTTCTAATAGAACTTCACGAGGAATCTTTTCACTACTATCCCATTTTTCATATTCACAATGCTCGGAGAGATATGTTTCTACAAATTTTGGAACGCGTTCAGCGATATATACTTTTGGTTTCACGGTTTCCGCCCCTTTCTTTTTCATTTTCACATAATTCTCTAAAAAAATCTTCTTTTCAAACATAAAAAGGTGTCTGTATAATTTAAAAACAAACAAAAGGAAGGATGAAGAATATGGTGACTGAAAAAGAATTAGAATTATTAGCTTGTCTTGAAAAAAGTAGTCGTTTATCCGTAGAAACTTTAGCAAAAATGTTAAATATAAAAGTAGAAGCAGTAAAAGAAATGGTTGAGAAATTAGAAAGAGAAAAAATCATTGTTGATTATGTTACACATATAGATTGGACAAAAGTAAAAGAACATAGCGGTTTAACAGCTATGATTGATGTGAAAGTTACACCGAAGCACGGTGTTGGCTTTGATTCTGTTGCAGAACAAATTTACCGTTATTCAGAAGTGAAATCGGTTTATTTAATGTCAGGGACATACGACCTTTCTATTACGTTGGAAGGAAAAAGTATGAGTGAAGTGGCAAGTTTTGTTTCTGAAAAGTTAGCAACAATTGAATCAGTTGTGTCAACAACAACACATTTTATTTTGAAAAAATATAAACATGAGGGACTTATTTATGACAAAACTGATGATGATAAACGGATTGTGGTGGCACCATGAAGCAGTTTGAACTATCAAGAGCAGCAGAATCTTTACAACCATCCGGTATCCGTAAGTTTTTTGACTTAGCGGCAGGTATGAAAGGTGTTATTTCACTAGGGGTGGGAGAGCCGGATTTTGTTACACCATGGCATGTGAGGCAGGCATGTATTCGTTCGTTAGAAGAAGGATACACAGCATATACTGCGAATGCAGGATTATTGGAGTTACGTCAAGAAATAGCAAAGTATCTTCAAAAGCAATTTCATGTTTCCTATAATGCAGATGAAGAAATTATTGTTACAGTTGGAGCGAGCCAAGCGTTAGATGTTGCGATGCGCGCTATTGTAAATCCTGGCGACGAAGTGATCATCATTGAACCGAGCTTTGTATCATATGGCCCACTTGTTACATTAGCTGGAGGAGTGCCAGTTCCGGTAGCAACTTCATTAGAGGATGCATTTAAAGTACAGTCGGAGCAAATTGAAGCAGCGATTACAACAAAAACAAAAGCAATTTTACTTTGTTCTCCAAATAATCCAACAGGAGCACTTTTAAACAAGTCTGAATTAGAAAAGTTAGCAGTAATCGTTGAAAAGTATAATCTCATTGTACTATCTGATGAAATTTATGCGGAGCTTGTATATGACGAGGCTTATACGAGTTTTGCGAGCATTAAAAATATGCGTGATCATACGATTTTAATTTCAGGATTTTCAAAAGGATTTGCGATGACTGGATGGCGCCTTGGAATGATTGCGGCTCCTGTCCACTTTTCAGAGTTGATGCTGAAAATTCATCAATATTCAATGATGTGCGCACCAACGATGTCACAATTTGCAGCATTAGAAGCGCTTCGTTTTGGAAATGATGAAGTCATTCGAATGAGAGAAAGTTATAAAAAGCGCCGTAATTTTATGACGACATCGTTTAATGAAATGGGCTTAACGTGTCATGTGCCAGGCGGAGCATTCTATGTGTTTCCTTCGATTTCTTCAACAGGATTATCCTCAGCAGAATTTGCGGAACAATTATTGCTAGAAGAAAAAGTTGCAGTTGTACCTGGAAGTGTGTTTGGTGAGAGCGGTGAAGGGTTTATTCGATGTTCATATGCAACTTCGCTTGAACAATTAATGGAAGCCATGAAGCGAATGAAACGATTTGTAGAAAATAAAAAAAGGACAAAACAGAATACGTTTTGTCCATAAAAGGGGGGGAATACTAGAAAGCCATGTGTTAGTATTCTATCCCAATATTTGAAAATTATACTTACTAAAGGAAACTTTTTCATGAATTTTGAATGAAATGGGAGCTAGTGGTATAATTTACTAATATAGAGTGAAGTTTTTCTCAAGTGGGATATTTCTTTCCGCTTGGGAATGAGTCTTCACCAATTGGATATTTATGAGCAGTTACTCACTTTGCGTATACATGCGTTTAAATGTTGAGGTGGGTACTTTTACTGCAACCTGCAAATAGCAGGGAAACTGGTAAACGTATGGGAGTGTTTCATATGTCAGAACAATACACAACAGGAGTGGTTGTAAAAGGGAAAGTAACTGGAATTCAAGATTACGGTGCATTTGTAGCATTGGATCAAGAAACACAAGGACTTGTGCATATATCTGAAATTACAAATGGGTATGTAAAAGATATTCATGATTTTTTAAAGGTTGGAGATATAGTAGAAGTAAAGGTACTTTCAATTGATGAAGAACACAGAAAAATGAGTTTATCGTTAAAAGCAGCAAAGCGTAAGCAAGGAAGAATTATCGTACCAAATCCATCTGATAAAGGATTCAATACGCTTCGCGAGAAGTTAACAGAGTGGATTGAAGAATCACAGTTAACAAAATAAAAGAGAGTCGCTAAATTAGCGATTCTCTTTTATTTTATTATGATATATATTAGCAAATATGATTGCATGCAATCATATTCGTATGTCGGATGGGAAGTGCGAAGTCCGTGCTTCGCTTATTATCGAACTTCGCGTGTTTCTGGGTGTGTTCCGAGATTTTCGGATGGTTTAAATAATAAACCAAGGTTAATCAGCCCAGAAATACCAACGATACCGTAAATGATTCGTGCAAGTGTTGAACTTTGCCCACCGAAGATAGCTGCTACTAAATCAAATTGAAAGAATCCAATTAGTCCCCAGTTGACGGC
Source organism: Bacillus cereus group sp. N21 (assembly GCF_016483395.1). Lineage (NCBI taxonomy): Bacteria > Bacillati > Bacillota > Bacilli > Caryophanales > Bacillaceae > Bacillus > Bacillus cereus group sp. N21. The sequence continues at coordinate 4,904 of NZ_JAEHBX010000050.1, read as the reverse complement.
ACCAATTACAGTGAATACTAAAGCAATACGTTGTAAAGTACTCATCTTGAGTAATCCTCCTTAAATTTGAAGCATAAGCAAGCCTTTAGTTTTCGTGAGTAGTAAGAATCCACCTATATGGGGTTGGTGGGTATAAAGCGAAATCCGAAAATGGAAGTGCGCTTTATACAACTTAACTCTCTTATAGAATGACTCTCCTTTGTTGTTTTTATACACAAAAAATATTCATTACAGGATGTATATACATCTATACTTTAAAATGCGAATTTTTATGCGAAAAATGAACTTTTTTTAAAAAATACATATTGGTTACGTTTACAATTCTCCAATTGCTTGATTTACAATCCCAGTTTCGCTAAAGTGAATACAGAAATACATATACATAATTGGAGGGAAAAAAATGAGCACACATGTGACGTTCGATTATTCTAAAGCGTTATCGTTCATCAGTGAACAAGAACTAACTTATTTACGTGATGCAGTAAAAGTATCACACCATGCAATCCATGAAAAAACTGGAGCTGGGAACGATTTCCTTGGGTGGGTAGAGCTTCCGCTTCAATATGATAAAGAAGAATTTGCTCGCATTCAAAAAAGTGCAGAGAAAATTAAAAATGACTCTGACATTTTACTTGTTATAGGTATTGGTGGTTCTTACTTAGGAGCACGTGCAGCAATTGAAATGTTAAACCATTCTTTCTACAATACGCTTTCTAAAGAACAACGCAAAACTCCACAAGTGCTATTTGTTGGACAAAATATTAGCTCCACTTATATGAAAGATTTAATGGATGTATTAGAAGGTAAAGATTTCTCCATTAACGTTATTTCCAAATCAGGTACAACAACAGAACCTGCAATTGCATTCCGTATTTTCCGTAAATTGTTAGAAGAGAAATATGGAAAAGAAGAAGCGCGTAGACGTATTTATGCAACAACTGATAAAGCGCGTGGTGCTTTAAAAACATTAGCTGACGAAGAAGGATACGAAACATTCGTAATTCCAGATGATGTTGGCGGTCGTTTCTCTGTATTAACACCAGTTGGTTTATTACCAATTGCAGTGAGTGGTTTAAATATTGAAGAGATGATGCAAGGTGCAGCTGCCGGACATGATGACTTTGCAAAATCTGAGCTGGAAGAAAACCCTGCTTACCAATATGCAGTTGTACGTAATGCTCTATATAATAAAGGAAAAACGATTGAAATGCTTGTTAACTATGAGCCAGCACTTCAATATTTTGCTGAGTGGTGGAAACAACTATTTGGCGAAAGTGAAGGGAAAGATCAAAAAGGAATTTTCCCATCTTCAGCAAACTTCTCTACTGATTTACATTCATTAGGTCAATACATTCAAGAAGGACGTCGTGACTTATTTGAAACAGTTCTTAAAGTAGGAAAATCTACACATGAACTAAAAATTGAATTAGATGAGAACGATTTAGATGGTCTGAACTACCTTGCTGGTGAAACAGTAGACTTCGTAAACACAAAAGCATACGAAGGTACATTACTAGCTCATAGTGATGGCGGGGTACCAAACTTAATCGTAAACATTCCAGAATTAAATGAATACACATTCGGTTACCTTGTATACTTCTTTGAAAAGGCATGTGCGATGAGCGGTTACCTATTAGGTGTAAATCCATTTGACCAACCAGGTGTAGAAGCATACAAGAAAAACATGTTTGCTCTTCTTGGAAAACCAGGATTCGAAGAATTAAAAGCAGAATTAGAAGAACGTTTGAAGTAAGAAAAGCGGAAGCGGCTTGCTCAGAACCGCAAGGTATTGGAGTTCTCGACGAAGAAGTGTTTTTTACTTCGATCGAGAGAGCGAAATGACCGGAGGCCCTAGCCGCTGTAGCTGGATAAAGAAAAGAGGAAAAAGCTATCGGGATAGTCCCGATAGCTTTTTTTATTGGAAAGATTGGGATGAGACTTGTCAAATGTTACTGAATAGTCGATAAGTTGTGTCGAATCGCCGATATATCGATATTAGAACAAATACGAATCGGGCATGCTAAGGAAAAAGTCTAGGAAGGATGAATAGCTTGATTCCAATTCAATCAAATTTAGAAGGCCATACATATGCCCTTTTTAAATTAGAAGAAGTATTAAAACCGCTTGGTTATAGTATCGGCGGCAATTGGGATTACGACAAAGGATGCTTCGATTATAAAGTAGATGAGGAAGATGGGTATCAATTTTTAAGAGTACCATTTACAGCAGTTGAAGGAGAGCTGGATGTACCAGGAGTAGTTGTTCGCCTTGATACACCGTATCTTCTTTCACATGTATACCAAGACGAACTGGATGATCAGGTAAATACATTAGCAGCTGGAGCAAGTGGGTTAGATCAATTTGCAGAGCCACAAGATGCAGATGGGAATATAAAAAGAAAATATATTGATATTGGAAAGGCATTAGTAAAAGAGTTGGAAAAGCATCTCATTAATGTTTAATTACGATAAATACGTCGCTTTCAATAGTAACGAAGGAATGAATGGGATTGATGTGATATTGTTCATTCCGCTGTACACCTAGCAGTAGGGTGCCTTGTTTTAAAAGGAGGCTACTGCAAGCTTCGAAAGTTTTTCCGCTATAAGATGTAGGAACAGTCATCAGCTGCAATTTACTTTCCGAGATTTCATTATAAAGTGTAAATAATACACCTGAAATAGAAGGGAATAAAAGAGATGCAGTAAAGACGTAGCTTGTTAATTTATTTCCTTCTATAATTTCTGTCGCTCCCGCTCTAGTTGCATTTTGAACTTGTTCAGAAGTGAGGAGTTCAGCGATACAGTGAATATTTGGATTCAGTCCTTTAGCAGTTAAAATGTTTAAAATTGATTGTGTGTCAGCTAAGCTTTCATTTTTTTCTTTATCTGCCGTTATTAAAATCGTATGGGCTGTTTTAATATTTGCTTTTAATAAAGTTTGATCATGGTGTGGACATCCTTTAATAAACTCTAAGTGATGGAAAGGTTTTGGAAGCAAGGAAAGGGTTTCGTCGATGAGTACGATATCAAGGTCTGGTTGTAACACATGCATTTGGCTCACGACTTGTTTTGCACGCTCATTCCAGCCGACAATAATCATATGACCATGACAAGAAGCAGCTTCTTCGCCTTTAATTTTCATATATTGCTTACTAATCATTTCGGTAGCGAATAATACCATATAATAGGAGCAGAAACCTGTGCCTAATAAAATGAGAATCATGCCTGTAAGTTTTCCTGCAGGTGTATGTGGAACGTAATCACCGTAACCGACAGTAAAGGTTGTAACAAGCGCCCACCAGATTCCATCAAACCATGTAGAAAAGTAAGTGGGTTCTAATTTATATATTAGAAAACCAAAAACAGTAATAAGTACAACAATGAAGCTAATTAAGCGGAAAATAATGGAGTCGCGAAATACATCTACATCTACTAGGTTAGCTCGTGATTTCAAACTTATATTCCTCCTCATTTTGTATAGCTACATTGTTACCATTATGAAAAAAAGAAAAACTCTCTGTTTTGTAAGAGAGTTTTTTCAGTAGTTCATAAGGAATACTACATACTTTCAACTTCCGTTTGCTGTACACTTTCTAAATGTTGCAGCGCATAATAGACGTCAGCTGTATGTCTTTTTTGATCGACAGACAATTTTAGTTGTAAAAAGTGTGAACCATTTTCTAATGTTTTGAGTTTCATGTTTTTTACTTTTATGTCCATTGCTTTTATTTCTTCAATAACAATAGGGATATTGTTCATATTGCTTACAACAAGTTTGACAGCGATATCTCGTTGCCGGAGTGACCTAGGACCTAAAACTTTCATTGTTAATGGAATGAGTTCGACGCTAATCATAAGAAAACACATGCCGAAAATTGCTTCAAGATAAAAACCAGCCCCCACAGCGATTCCAATACCGGAAGCTCCCCAAATCATAGCGGCGGTAGTTAAGCCTGCGATACTGTCATTTCCTCTTCTTAAAATAACACCGGCGCCTAAAAAACCAATTCCAGATACAATTTGAGCTGCAAGGCGAAGGGGATCCATGTTGATATGATCTGTATGAGGTAAGTTATAAGCTGATTTAATAGAAACAATCGTGAGGAGACAGCTAATAATTGAAATGACTAAGCACGTTTTTAAACCAAGTGGTTTTCTTTTCAATTCACGTTCTAAACCGATAGCAAATCCTAAAATAGCAGAGAGACCTAACTTGATTAGTAAATCGGTATAGTCCATATGTATATTCCTCCTTGTAAGTTTGTTCGATGTAGTGGTGATGACAATCTATCAATAGAAAGTTCATCTTATAAAGTTGTGAATTGTATCTTTGTAAAGAATATGGATAAGAAGTTATAAACGCGTTGAGACGAATTGAAATGTAGAGAAAAACTGTGTTGATGGAAGATAGGCTGTATGTAAAGAAGAATATTCTATATAAATACAAATTGAAAAACCGACACAAACCTTTTTTAGGCGGGAGAGAGAATCCATCCATGCATAGAAGCGGTCAGCCCCTCTTCCAACCCCATGCCAAGTGAAAGTAAAGAGAGGAACCGAATGCAGGTCACTTCTTGTTCTGTAATAGCAATGATTTATATGTTAGAAAATCAAAATGGATATATATTATATTAATTATATGACGTAAATAGAGAAACTTGGCTATTTTTTATAAAAAGTTTTAAAAGGGTATTGCATTTCATTTTTCTACATGCTATATTAATAACCGTCGCTGATGCGAAACAGCAGAAAGCGAAAAAAGAAATTAAAAAACTTAGTTGACATCGAAAAACGAAGATGTTAACATAAGGAAGTCGCAAATGAGCGGCAAACGAGTTCTTTGAAAACTGAACGAAACAAACAACGTGAAACGTCAATTTTTATTTTAGATGCTAGACAAACTAA
>NZ_JAEHBX010000005.1:0-185816 GCF_016483395.1 Bacillus cereus group sp. N21 | reverse complement strand
GGTATATATTCGATTTCTCACGATTGTCACTTTATCCCACCACTGGTACGTGGTGGTTATGCGAAACGTGGCGCACCTGGATCTTTTGTCAATCTTCCGATTAATACAACTCTATTCATCATATTTATACCACCTCATATCTTTTTCTTTATTGTAGAAAAAAATAGAAGATAGGTAAAAAATGCAAAATAATATATTTCTAAAAAGAAATCATCACTTTGAATCTAAAAAAACACAAAAAGAAATCCTGCATGTTTCAAACATGCAGGATTTCTTTCAATTAGTCATTTTTCGCAAAGTAAGAAACGAAACGAAGAATTTCTAAGTACAACCATACTAATGTCATCATTAGTCCCATCGCACTGTACCACTCCATATATTTTGGAGCTCCACTACGTGCGCCATTTTCGATTAAATCGAAGTCTAGTAATAGATTTAATGCAGCAACGATAATCACAACTGCACTAATGATGATGCCAATTGTTCCACCTTGGTGAATATACGGAACAGTAACACCAAACATGTTTAATAGAAAAACGATCAAGTACATAACCAAAATCCCAAGCGTTGCGGCCATTATGCCTGTACGGAACTTATCCGTTACCTTTACAACACGAGTTGCGTATAAAACTAACATTGCAAATAAAATTGAAATTGTTAGTAATACAGCATTTAAAATAATAGAGTTGTCAAAACGAATCGCATATACTGCTGAAATGCTTCCTAAGACAATCCCTTCAACAGCTGCATAAATAGGTGCCGTAATAGGCGCCATTTTCGGGAAGAAGATAGCCGCAAATGCGATAATTGCAGCCACAATTAATGCTCCAATTAAAACTGGCATTTGCATTTTCCCCGTATACATCTGTATGTATGAATAGACAGACGTTGCAAGAAGCAAGACAAGCATAATAAATGTTTTGCCTACAGCTCCGCCAATTGTCATCGCAGACGTACTTGCTCCCTGTTTACGAAAGGTTTCTTTTTTCAACATTGGATTAGATGTTCTCATTTTTTCCCTCCTAAAATATGTTCTACCAATAGTGTAAAGTTTTTCTCTTTACATTTCAATATATGCAGCTTGTTTTTATTTTAAACCTTCAACGATGTCAGACAGTTCGCTCCAGCGTTCCATTGCTTTTTCCAGTTCTGCTTCTGTTTGCTGCTGCGCCTCAGAAAGCTCCTGTGCTTTTGTAAAATCAGAACCTACATTCGCAAGTTCTTCTCCAATCGTTTCAAGCTTCTCTTCAAGCCCAGCAATCGTATCTTCAATGGTTTCCCATTCACGTTGTTCGTGATAGGAAAGTTTACGTTTACGTTGTTGCTTTGGAGCTTCTTCCACTTTCTTTTCTTTCTGTACTTCTACTTTTTCTAATAGTTCTTGGGCCTTTTGTATATCTAGGTAATCACTATAGCTTCCTAGGAATTCACGAACTTCTCCGCCACCAGTAAAGATAAATAATTCATCTACTACTTTATCTAAGAAGTAGCGATCATGCGATACCGTAAGAACGACACCCGGGAAATCTTCTAAATAGTCTTCTAGTACTGTTAACGTTTGTGTATCTAAATCGTTTGTCGGCTCATCTAATAGAAGTACATTCGGCTCTCCCATTAAAAGACGTAATAAATACAGACGTCTTCTTTCACCACCAGATAGTTTACCAAGTGGTGTTCCATGTGAATGCGGTTGGAATAAGAAACGCTCAAGCATTTGGGATACTCCAATGACTTTACCGTCTGTTGTATGAATGACTTCTGCAATTTCTTTAATATATTCAATCATACGTTGATTTAAATTCATCTCTTCATTTTCTTGCGTATAATAAGCAACTTTCACAGTTTGTCCAACTTCAATTTCACCACCGTCAGGTAATAATTTGCCTGCAAGCATATTTAATAAAGATGATTTCCCGCTACCATTAGCCCCAATAATACCGATTCGATCGCCTGGTTTCACAATATGATTAAAATTATGTAATACCGTTTTTTCACCAAATTTCTTCGTTACATCTTTTAACTCAAGCACTTTCTTTCCTAAGCGACTCCCGCTGAGTGAAATATCAACAGATTGCTTCGCTGCTGGACCTTCTTGTTCTTTCAACTCTTCGAACCGCTGAATACGTGCTTTTTGTTTTGTAGAACGAGCTTTCGCACCGCGGCGAATCCAAGCAAGTTCACGGCGATATAGATTTTGGCGCTTTGATTCTTGTGCTAACTCTTGTTCCTCACGAAGTGCCTTCGCTTCTAAAAATGTACTATAGTTTCCTTCATAGCTATACAAATTACCATTATCTAGCTCAAAAATACGATTTGTAACACGGTCTAAAAAATAACGATCATGTGTTACAAGTAAAACTGCTCCAGTATACCGTGCTAAATATTCTTCTAACCATTCCACTGTTTCATGATCAAGATGGTTTGTTGGCTCATCTAAAATTAATAAATCAGGTGTTTCAATAAAGCACTGTGCCATTGCAATACGTTTTTTTTGTCCACCAGATAAGTTCCCCACAGTTGCAGTGAAATCTGTAATTCCGAGTTTCGTTAAAAGCGACTTCGCATTCGCATTTGCTTCCCATGCATTCATCGCATCCATATGTTGCTGCACTGCAAATAATTGTTCTTGCACTTTTTCATTACTCGGGTCTTTTTCTATGTTTAATAACGCTTGTTCGTATTCACGAAGAAGGCAAATTAGCGGCGTATCACCGTGGAATACTTGCTCAAGCACTGTTAAATTTTCATTAAAATCCGGTTGCTGTGATAAATAGCTAATTGTATAACCACGCGTATGTGTCATATCACCTGTATCTGGAATCTCTACCCCTGCAATAATTTTTAATAATGTAGATTTCCCTGTACCGTTTACTCCAATAATCCCTGCACGTTGACCCTCTGCAATACTAAATGATAATCCATCAAATAATGGTTTATCTCCATATGATTTCGATACGTTTTCCACTGTTAGCATTTTCATATTTGTGCATTCCACTCTTTCATAAATTGTTCTATAAACTCTTCCATATAACGATGGCGAATTTCAGCCTCTCGTTTTGCAGCATCCGTATTCATTAAATCTTTCAACTTCAAAAGCTTTTCGTAGAAATGATTTAACGATGGATCATCATTTTTTCGATATTCTTCTTTTGTCATCTCTTCTCGAGGTGGAATGTTCGGATCATACATTAAACGTCCTTTTGCACCGCCGTAAGCAAACGTTCGGGCAATACCAATTGCACCAAGTGCATCTAAACGATCTGCATCTTGAACGATTTTCCCTTCTAATGTGCTTACCTTGCCACCATGCCCACCTTTATATGACATATTCATTATAATATGAAGGATATGTTCATTTTCTTCTTCAGTAACATTCAATCCTTCTAGCCAATCAGAAACTTTTTTCATACCAGCTTCTTCACTTTCATTTAACTTCTCATCCGCTACATCATGAAGTAAAGCTGCCATCTCAATTACAAAACGATCCCCACCTTCTTTTTCAGACAAAGAAATCGCCAATTTATGTACACGTTCAATATGATACCAATCATGTCCACTAGCATCTGTTTCTAAAATATTCCTTACAAAAGCAACTGTTTTTTGTATTTTTTCTTGTTTTTTCATTTATCTTCACCCAATTTCTTATTGTAACACGCTCTCATTTTTTCATCACATATTTTCTTGTCCGCCCATAGACTGTTTTGTACGTACGATCATGAAGGAGGAAATAAAAATGTTCTACAATAATAAATACCCTTATCCAGAGCAACCATACTATCCTCAAAATCAAGAACAACGATATCAAGAGCAGCAGTTTGAAGAACAAGAACCACAACAACAAGAATTTCAATATCAACAGAATTCGTACTTAGCACAACAAACTCAAGAAGCTCAATACCATCAAAATCCATATACAGCTCAGCAACCTCATGAAACCCAACACCATCAAAATCCTTACGTAACACAACCAGGTCAGGAAAATCAGTACCAACAGAATCCTTACGTAGCTCAACAAGCTCCATATCAGCAACCACAAATGTATCAACCATACCAGGATACACGCGTTTCACCACCAACACCAACATTAGATCCAACCCAACCACAAATCTTGCCACCAGCTCCTACTACAGCTATTCCTACTGAGCCAACACAACAACAAATCCAACAAGTTGTTGGTACACACTATTTGTCGTTAAAGAAACCTGTATTAGATTTCGTAAAACCATGGGTAGAGTACGGTATGAATGAAGCAAAACATACCTCTCAACAACACGCAATGACAGAGGTTGCTGCAATTATGTTCTTAGTTGGAAAAGGATTTAATCCGACAATTGCTCATTATATTGTGGAATCTTGGGAGAAGAATGAACAGTTTTAAGCTTGTTCATTTTGTGTAATATAAAACTATAAAAGTGCCATAAACGCTTGTATAACAAGCATTTATGGCACTTTTTATTTGTTATATTATATTTTAAAAGTGAATTTCATATTTTTTCAAGTGTTTTTATATTATTTGTGAGCAAAATGTAGCCTTTTTATAGTTAATGTTGCATACAAAAAAAGAATCGACTCATAAGAGCTGGCTTTTCACTAAACTATATTTATTATACTTCTAATTCCTCTACCTTCTCATCCGGCACATTCGCCTTCAAATAAAAAAACGCTAATTCTTCGTCCTTCGTCATCCCCCTTTGTGAAGCCATCCCGTCCAACAACGCCCACTCCGAATCCCCAACAATATTTCGATAATATTTCTTATCTTCCTCGTAAACTAACATCGATATCATTTCCTTCGGACTGGCTATCGTCAGTTGCCTTCCGGATTGATCTACGTAAAACACCGAAATCGTATCACTCGCTCGGTAGATTTCGAATTCATATGTATGCTTCCCTCGTTTTATTTCTACGTTATACCACATTAACTCCTGCAAACCATTTACTGATATTTCGTATAAGTTCGACTGTGTCTGTGCCATTACCTCGTCCCCTTTTCCGTCAATTTATCGTTTTACCATGTGTAAAATTTTAACAGTTGAATGCTAACTTAGTGTAAATTCAGTATAAATTTCCCATTAATATTAAAAGATGATGATAGGCTATTTTTATAATTGAATTACCTTTCGGACTCTAAAAAACATCCTACCAACAAAGATTCTCTATTTCTGTCAATATGAAAGTATATACTAATATGGTTTAATTTTCATGCTTCATTAAGTATAGAAGGGGTTTATGCGATGGGACAATTTCAAAGTAATTTTCAAAACGCTGCACAAATCGCAACGCAAATGAGGGCAGCTTCGGATGCAATTCAAAGTGCAACAAATCGTTCTATAACAAAGGCGACGCGTACTACGCTATCTGTTAATTCCAAAGCACAAGAGGCGAACCAACAAGCTTTAGATCTAACGAAACAATTTTGTGCCGCCTTCCAACAAGCAGTCGATAATATTCATTCGGTAGCTAACGAGTTTGAGAGAATGGATAACGAACTTCAACAGAATTTTTCATGATTCTATTAGGCGATATAACAACCTACATAAACATGAAACGGTAGGAGGTACAAAATGAATCCAGATATCGAAAAACAAATCAATCAACTCAATCAAAAATTAAGAAGTGTATTCGAAGAGCAGGACCGGAATCAATCTGCGATTCAAACTCAAGAACGCACAGAAGCAAATTTTCACGAATGGAAAAGTCGAAGTAACCGTTTGTTTAACCGAATTCTAGAAACTTGGTATGGGGATAAAGAATTATCTCATTTTTTTATGAATATGCGTCAAGAAGCACAACACATTGAGCGAAAACTTACATTCGAATTGGAAAACCAAAAAGAAACGTTGCTTAAAGAGAAGCGAGACCTTAGTGATTTAGAAAACGACCTTTCCTGTCAGCAACAACAACTAGCAAGGGAGGTCAATGCATGAGTTTAAATATGTATTTAGGCGAAGTACAAAGCCAAACTCAAAGTATGAACGCTGTATGTACCGCTACCATTCAAGGTATGGAACAAGCTATTCAGTCGATTGACGCTTTTGCACGTGATACTGTTTTACAAGGACAAACTTACGACAGTGCAAGAACATTCTTTGCCCAAACCTTTCGACCTTTGGCTCAAGGAATCATTTACTTATGTGAAGAATTACTCCGTCAGAATGATGCCTTTCCAAGTCAATTTCAATCAAAGGTAGCTTCAACTGATGTCATTGAACAAGAGCTACTCGAACAAATTAAAGAAATGGACCGAATGAAAACCAGTATGGAAGCCATCAGTCAAACTATGCCAATCCCAGGTATGGACGCTATGGCGAATCTTTTTACTGTCATGAGGAAAAAACTGCAAGAAAAGCTAGATCATCTACATGAATTCAATCAGACCTCTAGCAATAACTATAGTACAGCAATTCAATTAGCCGCTAGCATTGCGACAGGCCTTGCCGAAGTCCAAAGCGGAAAAGGTTTTAGTCTTGCTAGTGGCACATTTAGTACGCAAAGATTGAATATGGAGTGGACGGCTTCCATTCAGGCGATTGAAGAAGATAGGAAGCGTCAGGCCGACAATCTTTTAAATGGTAGTTCAATTGAAGAAGGAGCAATGTGTGGTCCATTAAATAGTGAAAAAAAAGATGAATCTTTACTGGATAAGTTTAAACATGGTGTCGAAGATATTTATGAAAGTGCTTCGGACTTTATACAAGGCGCTGGCAGTGCAGTAGCAGAAGACTATATTGGACTAACACCACCTGATAATGATAAATTAGAAAGCAATGCAACTTATCAAGCTGGAAGGTTTACTGGACATGTTTTATCAACGGTAGGATCTATTGTAGAAATTTTTGAAGGTATTTCAGTCATAGGCGGGGCTAATTTCTTAACCTTCGTCGCAGAAGTAGGAAGTGGTGGGTTAGCATCACCAATTGTTCTTCCATTAGATGCAGTTGCTACAGCGGCGGGGCTTGGTGCTGTTGGACATGGTGGGTTTGTTTTGAATAAATCAATTCAAAATGCTCAGGATACTCTTCAAAGGTTCCAGTCTTCTTTTGGTAGGTCTGGTGAAGGAGTTAAACAGACAGGGAAACCTAACTACAAAGACTATGTAAAAGCAGAAAAAGGACAAAGACCGCCAAATTTCACTCCTAAAGGAGCTAAGAGAAGTGGAGCTTTCAACGAAGCTAAGAGAGCAAGCGGTATTCCTGTTAATGAACAGCCAACTAAGGTTACACCAGCTGTAGATAAAAGAGGAAACCCTATACCTGGAAGAGACTATCATTTCAAAGATGGTAAGATTATAAGAGAGCATTCAGGCGGTCATACTTACCCAGATGATCCATCCCAAAATAGAGGATCACATTTCAATGATGTACATGGAAATCATTATGACTATTAAAATTGAGGTGGTAAAATGAAGTGTTGGAATGAAGTAGAAGAAGATGCATTCTCATACTATAAATGGTTTAGTAAGGATGAAGCAATCAAAAGAGTCGGTAATTTACCAAATTTAAGTGTATTCAGTGTTAATGGCTCCATGTTATTTAGCCCAGATGAAAAAAAACAATTCAAAGAAGTATGTAGCACTGAAATCAAGCAAGTATTTATGAAACATAATTTAACTAATGTCTACAAATTCTACTTGCTTGCAGCTATTGAAATCCAAGACAAAAACTCTAAGATTGAAAAATACCGAAAGGTATGGAAGGCTCTTCAAACCAAATGGCAACTTGAGAAATTTAATAAGGGTTCAGAAGTTGAAATGGAAGTTGGAGGAACAACTTTCTACTCAAGCATTGCAGAGTTTTGTCTTGAGGAACTTCCAGCTGCCATTGAAATAGTTTCTAGTAACCCTAAAAGATTTACAATTATTTCAAGTAAAAATAGTGATATGCTTATGGAAGAAAACATTAGCAGAATCTTCGGAAAAGTATTTAATGAATATAACCAATGGAAAGATGAAGTAGATTATTTTAACCTTTCTATTCATCTTTGTCCAAAAGATGATATAGTTTTTAGATGGGGAGATTCATTAGAGGAAGCGGAAATAGCTGCTATATTTAAAAGAGATATACTTACACTTTTAAATAGCTAACTGCAAAACTTTACTAAAAACAACTATATTTCAATTAATCATTATATCATTTTAATAGAGTTAAAGAAAATCCGACTCGCAAGAGCCGGATTTTCATTTCACATATACAAAGGCTTCGCTAGCAGTTACATAGTATGTTTTGCCCTTACTGTTGTGTACTTTGTATTGTAGTGAACCGTTCACATCAACTTTAGTGTCGATGGTAAAGCCTAATCCTGCATCTAGAGACCCAGCAACATCTTTATCCTGCCAAGATGGAGAATCATAGAAACGTAGGTTGTCCACTTTGGAGACAACACGCTTTCCTACAATCGGATTAACTGACTCTTTCTTCTCAAATTTGATGTAAGAAGGATTGTTATATACCCACTGATTCCCGCCAAGATTTAGCCACCCATCTTTTTCGCCCCCTACTTTATAGGATTCTGGTTTATTTAACTGACGAATAACAGAGTAACTTGCATCTGGTCCTTTACGAAGATTTACATTGTAACCTTCAATATATGCAGTTCCTTCCACATTAGCGACTGGTTCGCCTGGTTTAGATGTTTGCTCTGGAACAGAAACGTCACTGTTATTATATGCATGTTTCACATCAGCACGAAATTGTACTTCTGATACACCATGACTACGTAAATAATCCAGTGGGTCTTCGTGATCTGTACCACCAAGATACTTTGTTACATCATAGTGAATCCACAATCCTTTTTCAACAGATAGATTGTTATCTTTTAAGATTTTAGCTAACAATTTAACGTACTTTTCATAAGAGCGTTTAAATTTACCATAGTCTGCAGTTTCGCAAAGTTCAACGTGTACAAAACGTTTATTTGTACCTGGTCCTGCACCATAAGCGATGTATTTTGTATCAGCAATTTTGATTGTTTCATTCCAGTCAACTGCATAATGTACGAAAGCTGAACGCCATGTATGAGATTCATACTTTTGTATATTAATAGCTGGCGCTTCGGGTGTTGCTGTGGAATGTGCCACAACGCCTTCATAAGCCCCTACACCATAACAATATGGTTGTTTAGGTAAATCTGGAATAATAAGTGTTCTATCAGCAAAAGCACTTGTTGTAAAAGATACCGCAAGTACTAGAATCATAAGAAGTGAGGTAAGATGTTTCATTGTTTTTTTCATTTAGTATCAGCATCCTTTTTCAAAAAAACAAAGTAAATTGGGTTCCAGAGGGTGGACTATAAAGGAGTGGTATTTTATGATAAATAAGAAACCAGGGAAGGTTTGTGAATTAGTTCATGAATTTACAGTGTATAATCACAATTTGAATAGAAGACACATTGATTTTACAGAGTTAAAGCAATTGATTAATGAAGTGATTAAAGCTGGTGAATTTGCGGAACTGGTAATTACACCTATATACCAAAATAGTAAAATTAATCTAGGGATAATATGGGATAATGAAGATTTTAGTATCTCTATGACTGAGAATGATTTTGTTACAAAACAAGAAATTGAGCAAGAAATTAGTGATATTCGTGAAAAACAATTTTCAACAATGATTGATGAAGAAAAATATGTTTCTCTAAAGACTGTTCGATTATTTCCTAAAGGAAATGTAGAGCTTTTTCAAGAGTATTTAAGAGAATATATAGATTTTTTGGAAGAAAGGTTACCAATTTACTACAGAGAAATCCTAGAGAAAATAAAAAACAATTATCAAAATAGTTTAGAGCTTCTTGCATTTGGTTATTTGGGATTTGAGGTACTAAGCAATAACATAGAGTAAAAAAATAAAAGTCCGCTTTGACTGAAAATGTCATTGCGGATTTTTATTTTCTCTATCATTAAATAGATTATCAGATAATTATGATTGGAGGTGATGTATAGTGAATAGTTCTTATCAATGTTGCTTTTGTGATAAAGAAATCACTTCAAAAGTTACTGAGTTGATTGTAGTTGTAAATTGGAAAAAAGATAGAAGTAACACCACCTGATAATGATAAATTAGAAAGCAATGCAACTTATCAAGCTGGAAGGTTTACTGGACATGTTTTATCAACGGTAGGATCTATTGTAGAAATTTTTGAAGGTATTTCAGTCATAGGCGGGGCTAATTTCTTAACCTTCGTCGCAGAAGTAGGAAGTGGTGGGTTAGCATCACCAATTGTTCTTCCATTAGATGCAGTTGCTACAGCGGCGGGGCTTGGTGCTGTTGGACATGGTAGGTTTGTTTTGAATAAATCAATTCAAAATGCTCAGGATACTCTTCAAAGGTTCCAGTCTTCTCCGTCTTCTGGTGGGCGTGTTAGTGAAACTAATAAAGTTAAAAGTTTTCAAAATAGAATTGATAACATACGTAATAGTATGCCAAATAATACTCTTAAAAAGCGTGGTAATATGGCTACAGCAGATGTTGAAGAGTTTTCAATGTTGAAACCGGAATCAGAACGTATTTTCAAAAGCTATGAGCCATCTGCTTCTAAACCAGATGCGACTAAATTTGATAGATTTCATGATACAGAAGCAAAAATTCTAGAAGATATAGCTTCTCAAATTAAGAATCCAAATATTTCTGGAAAAATTGATTTATATACAGAACTACCTGCTTGTCAAAGTTGTAGTAATATTATTTTAGAATTTAGGAAGAGATATCCTAATATTCACCTTAATATACACACAAAAAATTGAAATTTGGAGGAGACAGAATGAATTTAAGGTATGATGAGATTACAGAAGATGTTATTGATACATATAGTAGCCTTCATATTAGAGCAGAATATGAAATAAAGGATACTTTTTATGCGTTACTAAATGATTATGAACATTCAGAAGAATATACTGAAACGGAAGAATGCTGTATCTACGTTAGCTTTGCATTGTTACTTATTGAAAAAAATAAAAATATTGATTTTATAAAAACTCGTTCAAATGAATTACTTGACAACAAAAAGATGGAAGTTCATAGAATAGAGTTAAAAGATGAGATTGCAGAGTTTACTAGTGATGTTAATAAATTGAAGGGATTTTTATAGGAGTATTGTAATTACTTTCGTTTCATCTGAATGATTACAGTTCGATAACGTAGTTTTATGAAAAGAGAGACCCCTTATAATAAACTCCCATCATTTATTGTATATGCTATTGTGAATTTTGTATTGTGGTGATCCATTGACAGTTACTTTTGCATCAATTGCAAATCCTAATCCTGCATCCACAGTTCCGGCAACATCTTTATCCTGCCAAGAAGGAGAATCATAGAATCGTAGGTTGTCCACTTTAGACACAACACGTTTTCCTGCAATCCGATTAACTGGCTCTTTCTTCTTAAACTTGATGTAAGAAGGATTGTATTTAATCCACTGATTCCCCCCAAGATTTAACCAACCATCTTTTTCAGACGAGTCATTCATAATCTATGAATTATTCATTGTAAAAATGTAATAAAAAGAAATATAATTTTCTTATTTCGGTTAGAAACCATGTAATTTCTAGTATATTCCTATATAATCAATAGAGAAAATCTTACAAACGGAGGTATCAACATGGCACTTTGGAGTAATATTGGTACATTTTTATTTTTAATAGCTCTTATTTTACTCATCTTATGTATCATTTCATTCTTTAAGAAAAATGGTAAAGCAATGAGATATGGTAGACCTACGGTTATTTGTTTTATTATTTCATTTTTAATATCAGCAACAAGCACCGCGGAAACGAAGCACCCTATTGTTAACTTTTTCGCTAATGTATGTTTAATCCTATTTATTTTCTTCCTTGTCTTAGCAATCTTATCTATCATTAAGAAAACTGGTATGGCGAAGAAACAGTTTTTAATTACAGCTGTTTTATTTATAGCTTTCGGGCTATTAACCAGTGTCGCAACTCCTTCTGCTGAAAAAATAACAGCAAAAGATAAAAAAGTTGCACCTGAAAAAAAAGAACTAGAAGATAAAAAAGATGCTAAAAAGAAAGAGGCCGACGAAAAGGCTCAAAAACAACAAGAAGAGCAAAAACGTCAAGCCGAGGAACAAGCTCAAAAACAACAAGAAGAGCAAAAACGTCAAGCTGAGGAACAAGCTCAAAAACAACAAGAAGGGCAAAAACGTCAAGCTGAAGAACAGGCACAAAAGCAACAAGAAGAGCAAAAACGTCAAGCTGAAGAACAGGCACAAAAGCAACAAGAAGAGCAAAAGCGTCAAGCTGAGGAACAAGCCCGGAAACAGCAAGAACAACAAGCAACTTCGCCAGCACAACCTGCTACTGAAAGTAATAGTAATGTACAATATAAAAACTGCACAGAAGTAAAAAATGCAGGTAAAGCTCCTCTATATAGTGGACAACCTGGCTATAGCAGTAAACTAGATAGAGACGGCGATGGTGTTGCATGTGAACGTTAATGTACATAAAAAAGAAGCTCATATTCGAGCTTCTTTTTTACAATACATTTTCAATTTCCTTCTCCAATTCTTCCGGCTTCGTCTGTGGTGCAAATCGATCAATCACTTTCCCATCACGCCCTATTAAAAACTTTGTAAAGTTCCACTTTACTGCCTTCATACCAAGTATGCCCGGTGCCTGATCCGTCATATATGTATATAGTGGATGCACGTTATCACCTTTTACATCAACTTTAGTGAACATCGGAAAGGATACACCGTAATTTAATTCACAAAAACTTGTAATCTCCTCTTCTGTACCTGGTTCTTGTCCTCCAAATTGGTTACATGGGAAACCTAAGATTTCGAATCCTTTCTCTTTATACTTTTCATAAATGGCTTGTAACCCTTTATATTGCGGTGTAAATCCACATTTACTTGCAACATTTACAATGAGAAGAACTTTACCTTCATACTCTCGTAACGATTTTTCTTCCCCTGTAATTGTTTTTGCAGAAAAATCATAAACTGTCATATATATCTGCCCCTCTCTATTATTTCATACTTATTCTCATCATATATGTATTTAACTTCTCCGTCTAATGAGAGCGCTTTATTTTCGTTCAAAAATCCGACACAAACTACTAGACAAATAGCTTGGAAAGTTTTACAATTAAATTGTGAACAAAATGTGACAGTTTACCTTCTAAATTGTGACATTTTCAATTCCATTATAATGAATAAAGGATGGTGTTGATAATGAAAACTGCACAACGTGAAATGATTTCAAATCGCGAGTTTTACTTCGTATTATACATGATGTTACTATTTGTTGCCGGTTGGGTTATGGATGTAAATGGACTATTTTTAAGCAAGTACTTTTCACTTGCAGGAATGATTTCTCTTCCACTAGTTGGTGGTCTTGTCGGATTCTTTATTATGTCAATTAGTAAAGAACAAACAAAATAATAACATTACATAAAGGCAGAAAACGATTTTTCGTTTTCTGCCTTTTATTTTATAATAAAAGAACATAAGACTATAAGGAGTGACTCATATGAAAAAAGTTGAACAGTTATCCTCTCAGTTATATCTCATTGATGATTACGATTTACAACATAACGAGCGTACAGGTACATACGTATTACTCGGTGATGATATTACTTTAATCGAAACGTGCGCAGCCCCTTCTCTTCCGCACATTCTAAATGGCTTACAACAATTACGCATTGACTTAGCTGATGTTAAAAACATTATCGTTACCCATGTTCATCTTGATCATGCTGGCGGAGCTGGTTTAATGATGGAAAAGTGCCCAAATGCTACTTTATTTGTCCATTCACGTGGCGCACGCCATATGATTGATCCTACAAAATTAATCCAAGGTGCCAAAGCTGTCTATGGCGATGCTTTTGATGAACTCTTTAATCCAATCCTTCCTATTCCAGAAAAACGTGTCCATATTGTACAAGATGGTGACATACTACAAATTTCAGAAAATCGGACGCTTTCATTTTACGATACACCAGGGCACGCCAAGCACCATATTAGTATCCATGATTCTTTAACAAATGGCATTTTCACAGGTGACACGATTGGTATTTATTATCGAGAACTAACTGAACTTGGCGTTGAACTATATTTACCAACCACATCTCCATCACAGTTTCAACCCGACGCGATGATGACAGCAAAAGACCGCATTCGAAATATGAAAGTTGACCTCATCTATTTCGGGCATTACGGTGCATCTTCCCATGTTTCTGAAGTGTATAAACAGCTTGAGGACTGGCTCCCTATCTTTGTTGAAGCAGGAAAACAAGTATTTGAAAAAAACCAGGATTTTGAAGCAGCAAGCCATGAATTGTATACTTTATTACTTGAAAAAGTCTCTTCTCATCTTTCACAGCAAGGTGTACCAGCAACTCATTCTGTTTACGATGTGATAAAACTAGATATGGAAATCAGTGCGATGGGAATTATTGATTATCTTACAAAGCAAGAAAAGGCCAAAACAACTACTAACTAAATGAAAAAACATCCGAGGATATGACGCTCTGTTTCAAGCATATATCCTCTTTTTTTGAATATGCTTTTTTAATACTATGCATACAAAAGGAGTGACACAATGAAAAAAGTTACTCAATACTTATGCTTCACTTTATTCATTGTTATATTGCTATTTTATGGAGGGAAAATTCAATTTCATTTAGATAAACAAGCTGAGCTATCCTTTCATATGTACCATCGAATATTTTTCTTTATGTTTTTCCCCTTTTTCATCGGTGGTGTATTACGTTTCTTTCAACTTATCAGTAACAAAAAGAACCAACATATATGGAAATTTCAACCAGATAAATTTATAGGCATTGCGTTACCTTCAACATTGATTGGCTTTTCACCTATTCTATTATTCTCACCTATCGGACAATTTTCCCCTTACTTAGCTTACTTAGCTACCCTAACTCTTTTAAATACAACATTTCCCGTAATAATAAATATAATAGCTGGTTACTCATTATTAGATAGTTTCATACGACAAGAAAATCAACATAGTCCCGCATAAAGTGAAACTTTATTCACAACATCACTAGAAAAGTCAAATTCAATTGGTTTCTTCTGTTCTTCTGCTTTCTTTACAATACGTAGACGCATCCACCTATTTCTCCTATATGAGTGAATTTACCTTACCGCAAGTCCCATTAACCATGGCCGAAAAGGTCGTTCTCTATCATACTTGCTAAGGGATTGATAAAGCTGTATATATATTTCCTGAACAACATCGTCTACATCCACTTTCTCCTCTATCAAGAAATGTGCTGTCCTATAGATATCTTGGATTGTTTTATCATACAGTTCACTGTATGCCTCTTGACTTCCTGATAAAGTCCGCTCGATGAGATTGTGATAGTCTGTTTCCTGATCCATGCCTCTTCCCTCCTTTGTCTTACACTATATATTGGCAAGTAAAAAACATTTCGTTCGTTTTTTAAAATTATTTTCGATATAAATTAATATAATGATTTAAAACTTATTACTTTATAACGGTAGCTTATGGCCTCTTATAACAATTATATAATTTCCCATTTTATGATTGGTATTTAAAATAATATGTAGAAGGTATTTTTAGGAGGATATACAAATGAAAGCTATTGTTGTAACTGCATTCGGTGGACCTGAAACAATGAAGTATACAGAAGTCGATATGCCGACTTTTAATGAAAAGCAGGTGTTAATTCGCGTTATTGCTACAAGTGTCAATTTTGCCGATATTAAATCTCGCTACGGTAAAAAGGGAAATCGAAAACTCCCATTTATTCCTGGAATAGACGCCGCAGGTATTGTAGAACAAGTAGGATCAGATGTAAAAAACATCCGCATAGGACAGCGTGTAATCGCCTTTCCTCTTAATGGATCGTATGCTGAATATGTTGTCGCCAATGAAAACCTTACGTTTGTGTTACCTGATTAAGTTGACTTCACAACCGCCGCTGCTTGTCCTGTTGTATCTTTTACGAGCTACAATCTGCTTGCGAATATAGCAAGATTACAGCAAGGTGAAACCGTTCTTATTCATGCTGCGGCTGGTGGTATCGGAACAACATCGATTCAATTAGCAAAAATACTAGGGGCTGGAAAAATTATTGGAACAGTCGGAAATAAAGCGAAAAAGAAAGTTGCTTTAGAAGCTGGGGCTGATCATGTTATTTGTTATCAAGATGAGGATTTTAGTAAAAAGGCAAATGAACTTACGGGTGGTAAAGGTGCCGATGTTATTTTGGATTCCATTTCCGGGGCAGTATCAGAAAAAAGCTTGGAGTGTTTGGCTTACTATGGTCGCCTTGTCCATTTTGGTAATGCTAGCGGGGAAATTGGCACATTTCGGACAAAGGATTTACATGCAAGCTGTCGTTCTATTCTTGGCTTTAGCTTTGGAACAACTCGTAAGAAACGTCCTCACTTACTTTGTCATACCGCTAACCAAGTTTTTCAGTATTTACGTGATGGAAGCCTACAAATTGCAATTGGTAAATGCTTTACACTTCGAGATGCAGGGAAAGCACATGAATGGGTCGAAAGTAGACAGAGTACAGGAAAGATCATTCTGACTGTTAAATAGAGGTGTCATTCATGGGGTCACGAATTATGCATTTGATTATCACAAATGGTATTGCAGAGAAATTATCCATCCCTGATAAAACATCTTTCTTGCTTGGGGGAGTAGCTCCTGATGCAGTTCATTCAAAAGAGGAAAAAAACGTATCACATTTTTATGCTGGTACAACAAAAAACTATACCAGAAGAATTGATTACGGTACATTTCTTCAAAAATATAAAAAGCACATGGATTCCTCTTTCATTTTAGGGTATTATACACACCTTATTGCTGATGATAATTGGCTCAACGGTTTTTTTCTTCCTTGGCTCAAAAATAGAATCGAGCACGATCAAACAATTTTATCTATGTACCATAATGATTTCAAATTATTAAACGGAAAATTGTTACATCTCTACGATAAAGATCAGCAATTATTTCCTTTCCTTAATCAAAAAGCAACCATAGCAAATATTGAAGAAGTTTCAGAAGAAAATGTGCTAGCTTTTAAAAAGCTTATTTTTGATGATATGCTGTATCCCAAGCAAGATTTGCATACAAACTTACAAGTATTCACATTTGATCAAATCGTCGGTTATGTAGAGACTGCTATTGAGAAAGGAGTATTCTATCTAGAACAGCTCTCTAACAATAGATCTACTACAAATATTTTTTAATAATTTTAAAGCCTTCATTTCTTTAATATGAGGGCTTTTTATCATTTCTTCTACTATTTTATTTACTTAGTAATTCCACTATATTGCATCGCTATTTCAATATAGTCCATTTAGCAGTAACATTCGACATTCTCTATGCTGTTCCTTCTGAAAAAATAAAAAGACGTAACTATGTTCTATCCATAGTTACGTCTGTCTTTTCATTATTTATCTAGGCTTCTTCTTCCCAGTAAATGCAGATTTCTTTTTCTTTGGTGCTTTCGGTTTTGATTCTACAAAAGTACCTTTAAACATTTCTTGTTTCTTGAACTGGATGCCTAACTTTTTCGCAAATTGAAGTAGTTTACGCTCTTCTTGCGGAGTAACAAGGGAAACAACTGTCCCCTCTTTCCCCATACGTCCTGTACGGCCTGAACGGTGAATATATTGGTCTAATGTATCAGGTAATTCTAAGTGAATCACGTGCGTTAAATCATCAATATCTAACCCACGCGCTGCAATATCAGTCGCAAGTAGAATCTCTATTTTTCCTTGACGGAATGCGCGCATCGTTGCTTCACGTTCTTGTTTGCTTGCTTCTGCATGAAGTGCGGCTGCTTTCATTTTGCGATACTTTAATTTTTCAGCAATCTCGTCTAAACGATATGGATCATTTAAAAAGGCTACTGCTTTTACATTGCCAGTATGCATAACTCTTCTAATGTAATCATTTTTTTCACGGCGCTCACAAACGATATACGTATGCTCAACTAAACTTTTTGTTTCCGCACGTTTAATGCGAACTAATTCTGGTTCAACCGCAAAATCGCGTGCTACTTCTTCTGCGTCTTTTGTCATTGTTGCAGAGAAGAATACTAGTTGACGATCACGCATTGTGGATTTAATTACATCAAACACAGCTTCCATCATCTTTTGTTTTACAATTTGATCAAATTCATCAAATACAATTGTTTTCACTTCGTGCATTTTTAATTTTTTCATGCGAATTAATTCTAAAATACGTCCTGGTGAACCAACAATTACCTTCGGATGTTTCTTCAATCTTTCCACTTGGCGCTTAATATCCGCACCACCAATTAAAGATGCACCTGAAATATCAGTTCCTGCTGTAAACTTTTGAACTTCTTCATGAATTTGCATAACAAGTTCACGTGTTGGAGCTAAAATGACAACCTGTGGTTGTTTCACTTCAGGATTAATTTTATGTAAAAGTGGTAATAAGTACGCTAATGTTTTTCCTGTTCCAGTTGGAGATTCAGCTATAACGTCTTGTCCTTCTAAAATCATTGGAATTGCTTGTTTTTGAATTTCAGTAAATTCTTTAAAACCAGCCTTCTCCCAAGCTTGTTGCAAAAATGGTTGCATGTCTTTTATCATTTGTTTTTCTCCTTTATCTCTATTTTTGAAGAAAATGTTGTATTGCTCGCACTGTTTCTATCATGTGAGAAATAACAGCTATTAAATCATCAACATGGTCTTCTGTAATCGCTTTTTGAAATAGAACTTCTACCTTATTATGATATGAAATCGCTTGCTTATTATATTCGTATGAAATTTGTTGCGTAATCATTCGCTCTTTTCCCCAGATAGATTGTAACAAGTTTTCGATTTCTTGACACTCTGCTTCTGGTTGCTGTAACGGGAACGCGAAGCGTAATTTCATTTCACAGCCTGGTATAAACTGTGGTACCTCTAATATCTCACCTGATAGATTCTTCGCATCTACAGACAGTGAGAATGTCGCTTCTACTAGCTGTTCAAACTGTTCATTTAATTGAAATGAAATATGATATATACGGCTTAGCGATGCAAGGTCCATCATATCTTTTCGATCCGTTACAAGAATATCGCCATGTAAATCAAAATCATAGACAGCTCCTTCAACGATCACTTTTAAGTTGTCAAAAGCAGTTGGATCAAACATAATTTCCTCCAAAAAACAGGCGCCTTTCGATGGAAAGGCGCCACTTGATGTATATATAGTTTACAGATAAACGAGATGAATTACAACCTTTTAGAATAAACCTACTGCTTTTCCATCTTCATTTACGTCCATTTGAAGAGCAGCTGGTTGTTTTGGAAGACCTGGCATTGTTAACATTGTTCCAGTTAACGCTACAATAAATCCTGCACCGATAGACGGTTTCAGTTCACGAATTGTAACAATAAAGTCAGATGGTCGACCTAATTTTGTTGCATCGTCAGAAAGAGAGTATTGTGTTTTCGCCATACATACTGGTAGGTTACTCCAGCCTTCCCCTGTAAATTGAGCCAATTGCTTACGTGCTTTCGGAGCAAATTCAATATCTTTTGCGCCGTATACTTTTTGAGCAATTGTACGAATTTTTTCTTCTAATGGTAATTCTAAATCATAAAGTGGTGCGTATTTGTTGTCACCTTTTTCAATTACTTTTAATACTTTCTCAGCAAGGTCTACACCACCTTGGCCACCTTTTTCCCAAACTTCTGTTAAGGATACTTCGTAGCCACGCTCGTTGCACCATTCTTGTAAGAATGCAACTTCTGCATCTGTATCTGTAATGAATTTATTAATTGCGATTACGA
Source organism: Bacillus cereus group sp. N21 (assembly GCF_016483395.1). NCBI lineage: Bacteria > Bacillati > Bacillota > Bacilli > Caryophanales > Bacillaceae > Bacillus > Bacillus cereus group sp. N21. The sequence goes on along the minus strand of NZ_JAEHBX010000005.1, from coordinate 166,052 downwards.
ATGGAACACCGAACGCTTGAATTGTTTCAACATGTTTTTGTAAGTTTTCCATTCCTTTTGCTAGCGCATCTACATTTTCTTCTTTCAGCTGATCTCTCGCCACACCGCCGTGCATTTTAAGCGCACGAATTGTCGCAACGATAACTACTGCTTCTGGTTTAATACCAGCTGCACGCGCTTTAATATCTAAGAATTTTTCAGCACCTAAGTCCGCACCGAAACCAGCTTCCGTGATTACATAATCACCTAATTTTGCTGCCATTGTTGTAGCGATAACACTGTTACAACCGTGAGCGATATTAGCGAATGGTCCACCATGAATGATTGCTGGTGTATTTTCTAATGTTTGTACTAAGTTTGGTTTTAACGCATCTTTTAATAAAAGTGTTAACGCTCCTTCTACGCCTAAATCTTTAACTGTTACAGGCTCGTTGTCCATATTATAAGCAACGACAATGCGAGATAAACGTGCTTTTAAATCTTGAATATCTGTCGCAAGGCAGAATACAGCCATAATTTCAGATGCTACTGTAATATCAAAACCGTCTTCACGCGGTACACCTTGAACTGGCCCACCAAGACCAATTACCACATTACGCAGTGCACGGTCATTTAAATCGACACAGCGCTTCCATACGATTTTTCGCGTATCAATTTTAAGTGTATTTCCTTGTTGAATATGGTTATCGATAAACGCTGCTAATGCGTTATTTGCAGTTGTGATGGCATGAATATCACCAGTAAAGTGAAGATTGATATCTTCCATTGGTACAACTTGTGAATAACCTCCACCTGCTGCACCGCCCTTTAGTCCCATTGTTGGTCCAAGTGATGGCTCACGAAGTGCAATTACTGCTTTTTTACCAATTTTATTAAAAGCTTGACCTAAACCAACTGTTACTGTTGATTTACCTTCTCCTGCTGGAGTCGGGTTAATCGCTGTTACTAAAACAACTTTTCCGTCCTTTTCGGTTTGTAAGCGCTTAAAAATATCAAGAGATAACTTCCCTTTATAATGACCATAAGGCTCTAGTTCTTCTTCTAAAATGTTTAACTCCGCTGCAATCTCTTGAATTTTCTTCATATTTGCTTCTTGTGCAATTTCAATATCGGATTTAACTGTTGTAGTAGTTGTCATATACCCTAGTCCCCCTTTAATTGGTTCTGTTGATATTGTATCAGTTTTTTGTATTTTCTGCACTTATTTCCCTCCTAAATTTTGTGCATTTCTTCAGGCATTATTTTTTCAACATAAATACCCACAAAAATGTTAATGCTTGTTGCAATTCTACCGATAATTGTCCAAGCATTTTTTCATTTATCCCTCGTTTATATACGCCTATACCCTCCACTACTTGAAACCCTTGCTCCTCTGCAAGCTTTTCAAATTCCCAAGGCATCATCGTATTACATACGACATCTTTTCCATATAAACGAGGATAACTATTTTCACGTGGTTTTGCTGTTGGTCCTAAAATAGCAATACACGCATATCCATCAGACCTCAAAACACGCTTTATCTCATGTAACGCCTGTAGCGGCTGCTCTGTCCATTCTAACGAGTTCACTGCTAATATGGCTGGAAATTGCTCATTTTCAAAGGGCAATGAAGAAAGGTCTCCCTTTACAAATGACAAATTAGGCCCTTCTCCGCGTTCCTTTCCCTTTTGAATCATTTGTTCGGATAAATCTATACCACACGCCTTATATCCTGCGAGACTTAATTTATATGTACCATATCCATCACCACATCCGACATCTAAAACTGCCACACCATTTTCTACATACTTTTCAAAAAACGGAATGATTGTACTCCGACTCCCATGATCCCACATTTCTTGACTATTTTGATTCCAAGATTCCGCATTGTTGTCCCACTTTTTTTCTGCTGATTTATGCCAATTAAACTTTGTCATGTTTCCCCCTACTTTCACTTGTTTTCATTCATTCCATTCTACATCATTTTCCTATATTCCTGTTTATTCTCATGGAGAGATGGATAAGATAGCAACAGACTCATACATTCTCCAAATTTTGCTTAACTTGGATATAACTCATACTCATATTCTCTTCTTTATGAAAAATAATAAAGATACACCCAATTGAAAGAGAGGGATGTACATGCCGAAAAAGCGAACACATCATTTTAAGAGTGGTGAAAAAAACGAAGAATATGCAGCTGAAATCTCGCCAGGGCATCTTCCAATTAGACATAGACGTAAAGAAATTGCACATGAAATAGAAGGTACAAACGCTGGTACACTTATCGGTTATGTAGCACTATTTCTTTCTTTATTCTCAATTGCCTTTTATCCAGTTACCCTTGGTTCCCTTTCCATTTTAATTGGCTTATTGGCTGTTAATTTTGGAGCAAAAACACTCGGATATACAGCCATTGGATTTGGTAGCTTTTCTGTTTTATTTACGTTATTGTATCCACTTGCTTTATCAGCATTATAAAAACACACCAAGTATTACTTGGTGTGTTCACTCATGATACAGCATAATATGTCCGCATCCACAACAATGTTTTGCTGTAATTTCTTGAAACACTGGATAATTCTCTTCATCCCGCTGTTCAATAAATACCTTTTCAAAACGATACATGTTAGGGGCATATGCCCAGTCTTGTTTCGTACGTGCATATAATGTAGATGAAAAAAATTCTTCTCCACCACAAACTACACATATTTTTTTCATTCTCATCCCTCCTATGCTTGTCTTACTTCATCTATATGAACATATGCATAAAAAAAAGACCTTCTATAATTAGAAAGTCTTTTCCGTAACAAAAAGAAATGTACCAAATATACCCATTCCGCTATACTCTTTCTGTTTACCATTTTCCATTTCAAAAGTTTGTTTCACTGTTATAAAAAATACACCGTTTCGTGTATTCGTACTTACAAACTTCATTTTTTGTTCTTTCTTACCTACATTTTGTGTACATTCAAAGCTATCTTGATTACAAATCATTGCATACTTATCCTCTAAGTAAGACCTGAAATCAGATTCTTTCGGACAAGTTAAAAGTAGTACTGCAACAAGGATAATGCTGACAATACCTACTGCTGTATAATATTTTTTCATTTTTTCTCCTTTCAAAAAACAAGAAAACTTGACCTAATTCGTCAAGTTCTCTTAGTCCACAACCCATTGCCACTCTTGCTCTTTCTTATCAAAAATAAGCCAGCCAGTTTCGGTTGCACCTTCTTTTAATTCCTCTATGTTATCTAGTACTTCATCCGTACTTTCATACGAACCAACTACATATACAGGAATCTCTAAACCTCTTCTTGACTCAATTTTCCCCGCTAAATCAATATACAGCCCGTCTTCCATTAATGGAACAAGCCCAAGAATAACTTCTTTTGAAATTGCTGGGAATATTTTTGATTTTTGAAAGAAAGAGAATCGTTTTTTTCCAAATGAACCGAGTTTGTACGGAATTACTTTGCTAAGCATTCCTACAAAATCAGCGATTCTACGGTAATACACTTTGTTGTACCAACCGTCATCATGTGAAAAATAGACAAATCTATTTTTCAAAAGTGGGAAAAACGCTCTCCCAAGTGGTTCTTTTTTATGAGCCAAATATAACAATTCTGCAATTTCCTTTGGCTCCAATTCATCTAAATCGCTTGCGTCATCAAAATCCACCCAACAGAACTCATCAAATTCATCAATCTCTGCTTTAATTAATTTATGTATGTTTTCTTCTTCGACATATTCAAATAAAGTATGATAGTGAAAATCAGTCCACTCAAAATTATGTTTCAAAAGCAACACTTGATGAAGCGGTGATGGGATATTACTTGCAAACTCTTCAAATGTAATTCCAGATGTAATAAAACAATGACCCCGACGATTACCATTAATATATATCATATTCTTTACTTGGTCAGATCCTCCAGACAAAGCACCTAGCCACCTTCGTTTTATATGTTTCAATTCTATAGCATATTTTAACATGAAAAATTTTAGAAACATAGAAAAAACTTCAAAAACTATTTACAATTTCATGAGTTTTATTACATACTGATTACAAGAAAAAAAGCCTGTTGAAAAACAGGCTTTTTTACGCGATTTCGTCTGGATTTTGCGGATGATGATTTTCAGTATGCTTTTCGTTTTTTTGAAAAATGGATTGAATCTTATCAATTGTTTGTGGCGCTAACTCAATCATTTTTTCAGCTAGGTGTGTGGCATTTTGTAAGTGAAGAATATTTACTCCATCTTTATTCACTACAAGAAAAGCTACTGGAGTAATGGAAACACCACCTGCGCTCCCTCCGCCAAATGCCGGATTACCTTGTGCTCTTTGACCATCATTTGTTTGAAAATCCGATCCACCTGCTCCAAATCCAAACGCTACTTTGGAAACAGTTAACACTACACCGCCGTCAGCCGTCTGAACAGGCTCTCCAACAATCGTATTAACATCGACCATTTCCTTTAAATTTTCCATTGCTGCTTTCATTAATCCTTGAATTGGATGATCCACCGTTCATAACCTCCTTTGTCATATCTTTCCTAGTTTTTCCGAAACCTTGTGAACTAAACATAAAATTTTGTATTGATTTCAAAAATGATAAGTAATAATATTTAGAAAAAACAAACTAAAGAGGGGATTATAATGATACGGAAACTAACAAAGAGTGATCATGAACAAGTGCTTACATTTCTAAAAGAAGAAGCAGCGCTTAACCTATTTATCATTGGCGATATTGAAGCATTTGGATACGATGCAGACTTTCAAGAATTATGGGGCATTTTCACAGAAAACGGAGCATTACAATCCGTATTACTACGCTTTCATGATTCATTTATATCATATGGAAAAGATGATTTTTCTGCTGCTGACTATGAGGCAATTCTTGCTACTTATCAGCCATTAAAAATCTCCGGTAAATCAGACATTGTAGAAAAATTTGAAGACATACAAGACATACAACTTGGCACAAAAAATAAAATGTACTTTTGTGAATGTAAAGATGATACTGCACTACCTAAAACAATGCTTCATACTGCAATCAAACTAGCAACCATAGATGATGTTGAGCGAATTATGAAGCTCCAAAGCAACATTGAAGAATTCCCTCAAACAGGACAATCAGAAAAGATTTTGCGGCAATCACTCGAAACAAATACAGGACGCACTTACTACATTGAAGAGAAAGGAGAAATCATCGCTTCCGCTTCCACATCAGCTGAAAATTCCTTATCTGCAATGGTTGTTGGAGTATGTACTCATCCAAGCCATCGCGGCAGAGGCAGGGCAAGGCTTGAGAGGTAATTCTAAGAAGGTAATTAAGTGGTATTCTCTATGAGAAACAACCCCATGAGATGGGACTATCTATTCACTAGGTAGTCTCTTTTTGCGTTCAATCTAAAAAGGAAAGGAATGATTAGCTATGCTTTTAAAGTTTTCTATAAAGGAGTATCTAGAAGAAAAGGAGTTTAACAATTTAGCTCCTCGCACAATTAAAGCCTACGGGGATACGCTGGCAGAGTTTCAACTGTTTTGTTCTGACAAAGAGCTTATAGACACTGAGGAGGTAAAAGAAAGAGCTGTAAAGTCCTACCTCAGGTATTGCCAACGAGAACGGAACAATGCAGTACTTACAGTTAACACTAAACTGCAACACCTCAAGAGTTTCTTTAAGTTTCTTATTGATGAGGACATTATCGCAGAGAAGGACAACCCAACTAGGAAGCTGACTCAAAACAAGTCCGATAGCAAAATAGAAGTCTTTACAGATGACCAAGTAAGGCAAATGTTGAGGTATTACAGAAGACAAAAGAGGGACAAGCAGTTTTGGGGGTACCGCAATTACACTGTGTTAGTTTTCTTGTTAGGCACAGGAGCTAGGCTTGGCGAGATGCTAAACGTTAAGTGGACTGACTGTGACCTTATTAACCACTCAGTTATTTTCTATGGAAAGCTAAAGAAACAACAGAGTCACCCTCTTAGTGAAAAGCTCGTAAGAGAGCTGTGCGAGTATCGTATTTACCTAGAGAGACAACTAGGCGAGTTGCCTACTCATGTGTTTACAGACCAACAAGGCAGACCGCTTACTCCTAACGCTATAAAGCTTGTATTCACTAGACTAGCCAAGATAATGAACTTCAAAGGTGTACGAGTGAGTGCACACACTTGTAGGCATTACTACTGTAGTATCCTGCTCAGGAATGGAGTAGATGCTTTCTCTGTGAGTCGGCTAATGCGTCACAGCTCTATCAAGATGACAGAAAGATATGTAACTATCTGGGGAGCTGACCTGAGAGAGCAAAACGACAAGTACAACCCACTCAATAGCATTGACTTATAAGCGAACGACCTTCACAAGTCGATAAACGACAAAGAGGGCTTCCTCCCCAGCGTCCAAACTGAAAGGAAACCCTCCACAACTAAACCTAAAGAGGTTTTGCTATGCATTTATTTTACTATACATATTGCATGGTTGCAACCTTCTTTAGGTGTATCCTGAGGAGGACTTTATAATATGAAGGAACTAAGAAGCCACCAAGTATTTGATTCATTAGATCAGCTCAACGAGTTTACTAATAAGGTGCTAGCTCAAGTGGAAATGAACGAGACAGATAGAAACGTATTTGTCATGCTGAGCAGGTACTCTGTGAAGGTACTGGGAGTGTGCTGGCTCAAAGTGAGCACAATAGCAGAAGCTCTAGAGGTTAGCTATAAGACTGTGCAGAGAAGCCTAGCTCGTTTAGTAAAGAAGAACATAATCAAACGAGTGGAAACTATGAGGGCTGTCTCTGGTGGTTACGGTGCTTCCATAACTGTTATGAGTCCTATCGGGTTGTCCTATCGTGAGGAAGCTGTAGAGCCTTGTGTAGGTGGGGTTCAAGATGAACCTGAGCAGGAAGAAACTATTCCTTTAAAACAAAGACCTAAAAGAATACATATACGCACTAATGAGATGGATAGCTCATTTGCTATAGCCTGTGGTGTCCCTGTTGAATTCGCTGAGTTGGTTAGCTCATTCGTCCCTGCTCATAAGGCTGTAAGTCTGTGGAGGAAATCTACAGTGATTAGAAAGAGATATGCTCCTCTGGTGGAGGACTGTGTAGGTGAAGCTGTACAAGCCTTTAAGATTAGTGTTATGGCAGTTAAGCTAGGTAAGGTTAAGGATATTGGAGCGTACTACTGGGGGACCCTGAGCAGGATACTAGCTAGGGAACAAAGGAAGATTTGCCTACCTCAGATTGTAAATATCTTTGACTGACTGGCGCCACTCATAGGTATATACAGAGTATATAGTTTCACCTAACAGGCATATGCTCGATAGCTGATACTATGCAGTTGTACGTGTGCTAGATAGGATGCTGGGGTGGCAACTGATTAGGTATATGCTTTATTGTGTGCTTGTTAGGGTGCGTGTAGCTCGTCCTCGTGATAACAAAAGAACAAAGACGCACGAGTAAGGCTGATTAGTAAATCTATCTAGACCAATATATAGGGAAATATTGACATATGTTTCTGGACAGGATAATCTAAGGGAGATTTCAACACAAAAAAAACCCTTTATTGGTTCTTCTGTTCCCCAAACAGGTGAACCTCTTTTTTTGTTCCAATGAGGACGGACTGAAAAGTCTCCTCAAAAAAATAAATTAAAAAAATTCTAATGTGGTTTTCCTTATAGGGGTACCCTCTCTAGAAAGACCCATAAGGGTGGTGTCCAAAGCGTAAGCTGAGATGGAAACTGTAGAGGTTGTGACTGATTAGGTATATCTAGGAAGTACGATGTAGTTTCCTCTAGAATATTAAATCTGTAAATGTCAACCACCGACACATCGCATAGGGGTATATATAATAATATTAGGGGGGAGGGATATAGCTGGAAGCAAGGAAGGAAAGCTGAGCAGGGAAGCTACACAGGACACTCACAGAGACTCCTAACAAGCTCATAGAGAAGCACTAGCGCCTTATTAGTAAAACACATTAGAATGCTTTATAGAGCCTTACAAGGCGTTCTCATTAGCATACTACATTAGTCCTTCTCATATGTATTACCTATGTAGTAGCATTACATGTAGTAGCTAATAAGGTATGCATACTTAGTCCTGTCTCATGTGTATCATATCCCTATGAGTATGGTACTGTGTAGGTGTATCTATGTAGGTGTACTGTATAAGCTATTAACAAGGGCACCTATATATGGGTTAGCTAAGCAGTCCTACCTCAAGTGTATTTGTATCTTATATCACCTTGAGTACGGAACCTGTGTAGGTGTACCTAATAAGGCTACCTGCCAAGTACCCTATCTATCTCTACCTTATGCGTACCCACGAGCAGGGTGCTGAATAGGTGTAACTACAATAGCCCTACCTCACAAGGATATATACTGAATGGCATTAGTATCTTTGTTATATTCAGGGTGTACATTAGCAGGCGTACCTAATAAGGCTACCTACCAAGTACCCTATCTAGTCCCACCTTGTACGTACACATGCAGAGAGTAAGCTATGTAGGACACTTGGCAGGTAGCAGGATAAGGAGTTGACTAAGCAGGATACCTGTGCAGTTTACCGTACTCATGGGACAAAAGAAACAAAGAACACATGAGCAGGGACTACAGCAGTTACCTATCTTGGTTGTGCTTTATCGATTCACATGAGCAGGAAACTCCAAGGTTACTACTCCATGAGTACTACCGATAAGCTTGGTTATGTAAACTACACAATTATACCTAAACAAGGTTCACTCTTACTGGCTCAAGGCTTTACCCTTCTCATGCATAAACATAGCAGAAGTACCTTTTGAGGGATACCTAAATAGCATTGTATACAGTGCATAAACTAAACAGGTGAATCCCTTTATATCAACGTTTAAGGGAAGAGTCTATGCAGGATTCTATGCATAGCACCCCTTGGCAGTACTGCACTTTAATTTATGGACTGCATAAGGTTCCCTACAGAAGGATTCCGGCTTATTAGTGGTACTAAGTAATACATTCACCTATCTCATTGGCTAATATCTTTGTAGGTGGAATCTCAGCAGCTGTAAGCTAAGGTAGCTACCCTTCTCAGCTTACAGCTTAGAGCTTCCCTCCATGCAGAAACAAAAGAAAAGAATTACATGAGTGCGGACTACTTATGTCACCTACAAGATGTTGGTAACCTATTAAGGCTATTCCCTGTAGGGACATACAAGGGAATTAAGTGGGTAAGTACCTTACTCACAAAAGTTATCAGCCGTGTAGGGTGTTCTGTAGGGTTCACCTTCCTCGGCTTACGCCTTTGAGCTATGCTACATAGTCCCATCTCGGGGATATCATGAGCAGGGTAACTATATAAGCACTCGTTGTAACCGCTATAGTTCTAGCCTGCACAAACTGGAAAAGCACTCTATCGGGGTGTGCGTTAACTATTTAGCTTCCTTCTCAGCTTACACCTAGACAGCAACCTCCTCAGTTTACACCTCTCAAGTTTCTCCTATCTCATCCCCTCTACTTGTCCGTAAACGGACGTGTGAGCCTTCTCAGATACATCTTGCAAAGCTTACCCTCCTCAGTGGACAAATATAGGGAATCAACATTAGTTCCATTTGTGAGTCTTTGTTTTATCTTTTCTCACAATCTTATTCTAATGAGCAACCTACTTTAGGTCACGTATCCGTTAACGGATTAGGAGTATCCACCGAGAACGACAAAGAGGTCACCTCCTTGGTAACCTCCTCAGTATTTCCCTATATTGTTTCAACCTTGCTATCTCTTCCTCTACAGTTTTCAATTCCTTATCTACTTCAAGTATGCCTACGATGTTTCCGCTAGGCAACTCAACTGTCATAGCACCCCCTGTAAAGGCACACAAACCTCGTAGACGCACGTAAGGTTCTCCTAGGTAGTTATACTCCTCAATAGAGCTGACGACTATCTGAGTGCCATCTCGTAAGGGATACGGTACGACTATCTTCCCAGCAACTACTGAGCCTACCTCCATTGTCTTTCTCATAATCTTTTCCCCTTTCTATATAAAGATAAGCAAGGCAACCTATGTAGGATACCCTGCTCAGTGTTCACTACTCTACGATTCTAATGTGACCGTAACCTTCTCTGGATGCATTCTCTTTTAGGTAGTCAACGTGTGAGTTATACTCTACAGGCTTCTTTTCCATCTAGTCTTACCCCAAGGCTTCTCTCTCCAAAATGCCGCCCAGTCTTCTACGTTCGTTTCATTGAATAGTTTAATGAATTCATCTACAGCTAACAGTGACCACTTGAGGGAAGCATAGCTAGGTAGTTTACCTGCTGAGATAATCGTGTTAACAATAACTGTAGTAGCTAACCACTTGTCAAAGCTTCCAATCTCGTGATCGCTTCTTTCTGTCTCTCGATAGTCTTGTTTGCTAGTAGGAAAGCCTTAGCAAGTATTGTTTGTTCATCGTCCTGTTCATTTGTTGCGATATAGCCTCCGTCTCGTCTGATACTAGGAATTACCTCACTAGTAATCCACTTTTTGAATGCCTTTGCTTGTGGTTTACGAGATGTCATGATTAACGAGTAAAGACCGCTTTCATTAACAGCATTTGTGTCTTGATGTCTTCCTAGTGAATCAGTGACCTTCATACTGTGAAGTTCATCTTCATCTAATCTACTTAATGCTCTAGTCGTGTTCACGATTTCCAATACATCGCAAACATCCTTAGCGATAAATAAGATGTCTTCTCCCTGTAATACTGTTCTAACTTGCCCTAAAGCTCCATCAAATACCTGTAAATTGTTTGTCATCTCTTCATTTACCCTTTTAGTTTAATTTGATAGATTTCCTTACTGAGTTATCATGTAGCTGTACAAATAAAGCACGCTGTACAGGAAAGCTATTCCGCCTACTGGTACAGACACGAGACGGACAAGCTCCTTGGCTTCTCTGTTCATTCGTTACCCTCCTCAGGGGACTTGTAAGCAATCCATCAAACTGCTATAATAGGGAAGCTCTACAAGTCCGCTTGTAGTGTGATTCTTTTCCCTACTCAGCTACCGCCAAGTACACATGAGTAGGGCTATTTGTGTTTAATCAGTTAGCTTCTTGCCGGCATACAATCGAGTTAGCATTCTATCAATCTTATCAGCTTTGCCTACTGTATGGATTTTGCTTAGTTGTGTAAAAGCTGTGTAGAGCCTCTTTGCGTCCTCGATGGTTTCCAGCTCATAGAAGTCTTGAATCTTACTATAAAACCTAAATTGCTTGTCCTGCAATTGCTCACCTCCTTAGGTGATAAGTCCATATTAGCAAATAAGTTTTAAAACCGTCAATACCTTTTTAAGTCTTCCTCAAAAATATTTCTTCTATGTACGGCTACTACCGATATATCTAATTACCCCTACACTAATAATCACCTAGGGAGGGGTACTATGTAGGATACTAGCTAAGTATATCTAATAAGTACGATACCGAGATTGCACTTTTAAGCCGATTATCTTTTACTTCATGGGTATACACCCACTTAGTTTTACTGTAGAGCGTTCTGTGGAGTTTACCATACAAAACATACAACCTGTAGTAGTTACACTCCTCAGTAAAGCAATATATGTAGTAGCTACAAAGCTTACCTACCTCAGTACACACGAGAAGGCAAAAGAAAAGAGATAACCTCAGTAGGCTACCTCCTCGTTGCTTGCTTTCTTTTGTTTTCCTTACTAAAGTGTTGACGCATATAGCTCATCTCGTCAATCTCCTTAACCTCAACATTGATAAGTTTTCCTGTATCAGCCACCTTGAAAGCTTCGTTAAATGAAGTAGTGAATTGCTCTTTGAGGAATACCTTCATAACTTCTGCATCGTCTTTACTCTTAACGTAGTTATCGAGTTGATACACGATTGTAGGTTCTACTTTGTCCTCACTCTCAATGTAGTCGTCATATCTTACATAATGAGTTACCACCAGAAAATAGTTCATATTGTTTTCCTCCTCATTGGTTATGTAGTGGACTCAGCTAGTTTCCCAACTGAGCCACTGTTTAGTTAAGCCTTATAAATTGATTGTCTGTTTAGTGTACCGAACTGCCCTAATCCAGTCTGTGCGCTACCATTTACAACTACGTTAGTTATCTTGTCTGAGAAGTCGTCAAGACCTTTACTGTCTATCCCAACTGAGCCATCTATTTTGTGGTTAACTGTCACGCTAGTTCTACCACCTGTGAAGGCTTCTAATCCTGTACCTGATAGTGCTGAACTAGCTGAACTAGCAACACCTGAGAAGGCACCTCCTACTTGTCTCTCCATGCTCTTAACTTGAGTTAAAGCCGCATTGTACCATGTAGGGAAGAAAGCTTTACCTGATTTATCTAGATCGCTTAGTGGTCCCTTCTTAGCAGGTGAGAACGGTAAGTATGAACGAACCTTGCTCATACCTTCTGAGACAGCGTTAACTGCTTTGGAGATACCTGACTTGATACCATCCACGAAACTATTCATTAATCCCTTACCAGAACTCAGGAATGAACTTCCCCAGCTTTTGATGTAGCTATAACAAGAAGAAAGAGAATTACCTACTGAGCTAGATAAGTAGCTTAGTCCACTCTTAACGCCGTTAACTGCATTGTTACCTAAGTTTCTACCTGCCTCGAGCATTGAGGAAGCTTTATCCCTAGCAGTACTAACCATGTCATTGAACTTCTGTTTAGCTCCATTCACCATATCTTGGAGTTTGTTGACTGCATCAGACTTCATAGTGTTGTACTTATCTATTACAGCTTGCTTCATGTTAGAAACCGCACTCTTAGCATCATTAACCATGTTGTTCCATTTCTGCTTAGTTTGATTCCACCAGTCACTTGCTGATTTAATCATATTGTTGTAGGAATCTTTAACACTATTAGTTAGGTTACTCCAAGATTCCTTGACACCATTCCATAGCTCATAAGCTTTCTTCTTGATAGTATCCCAGTTTTGGTAGATGAGAACGCCAATAGCAATAGCCGCCGCAATAGCCGCAACTAGCCAGAACCAAGGAGATGCTAGCATAGCTACTGACAACCTACCTAGGGACGCAACCATACTCCCTACTTTAGTTATCATCCGCATAAAGCTACCACTTAGTAGCTCTACTACTTCTTTAACCTTGCCGAAGATATCTACGAGCGTTTTAACTCCCTGTAGAGTTTTAAAACCTAACCATAGAGAAGCTAGTAAAGGAACTAACCAGTTAGCGTTGTCTACAAGGAAGCCTATTGTAGTATTGATAAGTTGTAACACCATATCAAGAGCACCCGACTCCATAGACCACTTTAAGAACGAGTTAGCCGCCTCAAATATCTTCATAGCTAGCGGGTTAAGCTTCTCGATGATTCTCCAAATGACATCTACAATAGTTCCTAATAAGCCGAATATGATAGGTGTATTAGTTTTTACCATGTCACAGAAGTCTTGGAAAGCTGGATTGGATTGTAATCCCCAAGCCCACTTAGCGAACTTGGCAGTCATATCTACCATGCCATCTCCAAAAGCCATTCCTAGTGGGGTGAAACTTACCATGATACCAGCGAACCCGTTTAGGATGTTCCCTGCGCTTATCATGACCTTTTCAAACATTGGAACTGCAAAGGTATTCATGTGTTCAAAGAAGGCATCTGCTTTGCCTGCTGTGATAGCCTTGTTCATCCACTCAATCATTTTGTTAAAGGATTCCCCTACTCCTTGAAAGGCAGGGAATAACTTCTCCATAGTCAACCTCATGAAGTCAGTCGAACTGGCTATAACCCTAAGAGTAGTAGGAGCCATTTTGTTTTCTAAATCTCTCCAGCTTTCCTTGAGAGCGTTAATAGCTACTACAGCTTTCTTTTCCTCCTCGGTTAAGCTTTCCATGATAGCTTGTATCATAGCCATTTGCTTCTTGTACCCTTTAGTGTCTCCTGCTATTAAAGCCGCATTAGCTTTCAGTTGAGCCTCTTCCAGTTCCTTGGCGGTATTGACTGTCTTCATTATTGTTGTGGTGGCGAGTGCTCCAAAGCCTGCGGCGGCTAACCCTGCTGTGCCAAACAGCGAGGCAATAGCTCCTAAGCCACCCAACAAGGCTGGAGTCAACCCAGCAGCTGCCAAGGTAACTCCCGCTATAATCATCTGCATTCGCCTAGCGTTCCTGCTCACTTGGTCAAACTTTTTAGATGCTCTATCGTCAGCGTTTATAATAATTTCTATTAGACTAGCAATAGTAATCACACTCCTTAGTCCGTCCTCACAAGGCTATTTGCAGGATAGCCAAGACTGAGAAGGGACTCTATATTTTAATTCTCCCCTAGATCGAAAAGCTGATTGAGGTTTACTTGTTGGATTTCTCCCTTACCTTGTTGTTGTTGCTTGAATTTGTTGTTCAATCCTAGTGACTCGATATAACGAATAGCTTTCATTTCAAAGTCATTACGAGCTTTAGACTCGTTCATGAAGTTAACTGAGTCCCTACGAGCTTGCTTGATAGTGTTCATGATGTATCTGTCCACCATAGTTAAATTGAATGGGTCGACCTCGTAGTTCCCTACAAAGTGTTCCATTAAGCCATTGTATAGGTTTACTTCCTCTACAGTTAAGCTGTCTTTAAATTCTTCTGAATAGATGCCATGTACTAAGTTGGCTTTGTTGTGCAAGTTAGCTCTAGCCTTGTCTTTACCCTCCACAGTGGTCTGCCCAGCTGATTTACCTCCATGGATATGGCATCTACCATTGGTAGTTCCATCCTCTTTATAGTGTGGCTTGTTAACACATAGCTTACCGCTACCCTTAATAGAACCACAAATGAGGTTGTCCTTTTTCATCTTAGCTTTGAACTTTTTGAGTGCTTCCTCATTGTTAACTGAGGTAGCCAACTCCTCTTGTAGTGAATCGAGTCTAGCTCGTTCCTCTGGTGTTCTCTTCTTAGCCATAGTTATTACCTCCTTATTACCAGTTAAACTTCTCAGCGTGTACTTTATAATAATCCTCTTCGGCTTTCTTTTTAGTTTCTTTCTCTTTTAGCTCTTTAAATTCTTCACTACGTTCTTCTTGTCTAGCCATCCTGCTAGATGCTTGCTCGCTAAGGCTCTTTAGCTCTTCCTCTAGTTTATTCATAAACAAAATTAACTCTCTGTTCTCCTTAGTACCACTCTTTAAGCTATTCTCTGAGAATCTCACCATTTCTGTTTTCATATTATCTCCTCCATAGGTTTGTTATAGTTGTACCCAGCAAGGGCTACCCTGCTGAGCTTCTTACAATTAGCGAGGAAGGACTAGACTAGGCTAATCCCTTCATCCTCTACCTCGTTCATAAGCTTAATTAGCTCGTCCTCATCGTGTAATTCTTTGTAGGCATTCTCCCAAGCGTTCAAAGCTTTAAGAGTGTCACCTAACTCAGGTAACTCAGCTTGTCCACCCACAAAGAGTTCGCTTGTGTAGTGATAGTTTTGTAGTAATTTAATGTAATCTTGTTTGTTCATAGTCTCTCCTCCGTAGTTACGTAGTTTAGTTGTGTCCCTGCCTTTGGAGTCTCACCTAGGCAAGTATCTTGTAAAACCAATCCTTAAGTATTGAACGCTTGATAGGTTTAATCCGACTCGTGTGAACTGCTACGCTCATCTCTACAAAGGCGTCTGCTCCGTACTTGTCTATGTAGTCACGTTCGAAAGCAAGTAACCTTCTGAGTGTCCACCCCAACAAAGACTGGCTTTGTCTCCCTACACAAACGTCACTTGCGAGATGATACTCTTCCAGTAGTACCTTGTAATCCTCTCTCATGTTATCCATTCAATCTCCTCCTAAATAGTAATCTGCTAGCCACTCATTGAGTGTCCGTTCTCCTCGTTTCTTGCATATCTTGTTTTCCATGGCAGTTAACTTGTCGAGTACATCTCTCAGTTCTTCTTGTGAGCTGGTGCTATTATAGTGGTCTAGCAGGCTATAATAATCATTCTTCATGTTCATCTTCCTTTCAGGTTCATTGTTAGGTTAAGCCGAGAAAGGAAGCTCTCCATCCCATTAGGAACTTCTGCAAGCTCGCTTCCTCAGTGCCACCGTTTAGTGCTTAGCGTTTTAAGAATTTATCAATAGCTTTTACTAGTTCGTTGAACTCTTTGTCTACCTCAGTTTTCACTTCTTCCTCAGCTTCTCGTTTCATAGCAAGTTCTTCTGGGAAGTCTTCCCAAGTTACATCTATGTCAGTTCGACCTGTATATTTAATCCCCAGCTCTCTTTCTAGTACACTGTAGTCTGATCTATGGTCGTTTAGAGCGCTTTGTAAGACATCCAAGTATCGAGCCAGTTTCATTTCCTTGAGAGGCTGTTTAGTGTTTCCTGCGTCCTCATGGGCAAGCTTTAATAAGCGTGCTTTGCGTTCCTCTTGAGCCACTTCCTGTAAAGTGTTAACAACTTCTGAAAGTTCCTCATTAGCTTTTTCCTTCTCAGTTTGAAACTTCTCAATACCTGCCTGTAGTTTCTCCACTGCCTTCTTGTTAGATGCTGACTCGTCCACCAAGAAGTTTGCTTCTGCGATTGCTAATGCATTGTTAACCCGTGCTATTTTACTATCTAGGGTTGAAATCTTCTCTTGAAGTTCACCTTGCTTAACTTGTGCCTTCTCTTTAGAACCACCGAATAATTTAGTTAATAAGTTTGCCATTTTTGTTTCCTCCTGTGTTTTCGTTTTAGTTTTGTATGAGATAGGACTTCTTAGCGTCCTTTAAAGTTCACCAATACTCGCCCGGCTACATTAGTTTTTGATGATACAACAATACCTAGTTTAGATTCTGGCTTAGTTGGGTCAGCTACCTTGTAAGTACCATCTTTACCAGCTGAAAAAGCGTCTCCTGCGTTAACTACACCTGCAATGGGAACATAGACAAGCGAGCCAATAATAGCTACACTCACTACCTCTTTGCGGTCTCCTGAGAAGCCTACTAAGCCTACTGTATAAGGGTCTGGATTGCGGTAACCTATGTTACCTACTGTGCCAGCTGTAACTACTCCTAGCACCTTCTCAGAATTTGCTAATGCGGCTCCTACAGTCATATCTCCTTTAAGTTCGACTACATCTCCAGCGTAAAGCGTCTCCCCAGCAACAACCTTAAAAGTTAATTCAGAATCCTTTTGAATGTGATACTCTACTTTGTTCTGTGACATTTTATAGCCTCCTAGTTTTCGTTTTATATGTTAACCTGAGTAGGGACTTCTAAGCGCATACGATACTAAACTCTTTAGCTAGCCACTCTCTGCCTTTCTCAGACCACTTCATCGTCATGCCAAATGTGTTAACTTCATACTTAATGAGTCCCTGCTCCCGTAGAAACTTGTATTTCTCATTATGAACCCAGTTCTTTTTAGATGTCTTATAGATGATTCCTTTTCTTTTTAGCTCACTGTGTAGGAACTGCGCTGACATACCAAACACTTTAGCGATCTCTGTAGTCGTATAGAATCCCTCAGCGAGTAGAATCTTATCAGCGTATTCTACTTTTGGAGCCTGCTCGGTGATTACCTTCTGAGCTTGGCTTAGTTGTTTTTGTTGCTCCTCAATATTAACGAACAAGCCTTTGACTAGTGTTTGTTGTTCCTGAGGTAGCGCTCCAAAGTAGGTGCTGACCATTAAGTCTGCGTTGCTTATATAGCCACCTGTTTGGCGTATAGCTTTTAGAACCTTCTTAACTTCTTTTCGGAATGCCTTAGCTATTGGCTTACGAGATTGCATCAGAACCTCATAGAGTCCATCCTCAGTTAGGAACCAAGCATCTTTATTTCCTGTAGACGTATAAACAATGTTTAGTCGTTTCTCGTCCTCGTCAACTACATTTAACATCACAGTTGTGTTGCTATGTCCTACCCATTCAGCTACGTCCTGCGCTAAAAACAATGGTTCTTCTGTAGTGCCGTAAACTTTAAAGTCTTGTCCTAATACGTCCTGCTCGTGTACCACCTGTAAGTTGTTTGTCATTCTGTTTTCCTCCCACTTAGTATTTTGATAGGCTTCCCTACCCAGCTAACCCCTACAAGCTCCACCTGTCTTAGCTGGTTTCAGCACTTGTAAAGGTTAGCTGAGGAGGGAAATCTTTTCCTCATTTAGCTATTGATTGTATTGACAATGTATGTTATAATGTTATTATTGTTAAGTCTGCACTATTTCTTGAAGTTAGCTGAAGAAAGTGAAGCTTCCTCAATGTTATCTAGAAGCTCCTCAAAAGTTATCCTCTTTGATTGTCTGCTAACTGCCTTAGGGTCTAAACAGATTGCATCCGTAACAGTCCTAACCTCTACTAATAATCTTGCTTGTGTTAGTTCACTCATTAACTTGACTACCGTAGGTCTTGATAAACTAAACGTTTCCATAATGTGTTTTCTCTTTAAGAGAACAAGCTTACTAGTTTCTGGCTCGTCTGGATTCTCAACTACTAGGTTCGTTGTCCAGCTCATATGAGAAAGTAACATTCCAAATAGTCCTAAAGCATTTAGCGAAACTGTTTTAGCTTTTTCCTGTAAGTGAGCTTTGAAGATTTTAACTACCTTGTAATCCTCTTTCAGTTTCTCACAAACATAAATTGCATTAGTCATATCTACATAAGTTTTTTTCCCTTCCGCTACCCGAACTATAACTCCATTAGCTTCTAGCTCAGCGAGGATTCTATTTACTTGTGATTGAGATTTTCCTAAAGAGTCTTTCAAGTCTTTAACTGTTAAGCGTTGTCCGTCCTCGTTGAATAGCTTTCCGTCTTTGTTGACTCTCATGCAAGTTGCCAAGAATAGTAATACTCCATGTTGTTGTAAAGTTAAACTCTCTCTGATTACTGTATAGTTATCTCTCTTTAACATTGCAAAATGTCTTCTATCCTTATCACTTAATTTAGCTAGGTACTTTGCCTGCGCTTCCTTCTGAGCTGGCGACTGTAAAGTGTATCCGTTCTCCATAAGTTCTTGACCTGTCATAGTTTGTAAGTTCATATTGTTTTCCTCCTCTTTTTTAGCAAGTTTACTTCTTCTTATTTGTACTCCCTTTAGGTCTTCCTCTGCGTTTCTTTTTAGGTTCCTTTGTAGTGTTGGTTCTCCAATCTGGAGCTTTGTAGTTATCCGTTAAGAAATCGCTGTATCCTTGAAAAGTTGTAACTCGTTCGATTCCTTTTTCGTTGCACCAATTTAAGTATTTTAACCATTGCTCATCAAAGAACTCCATGTCAAATGCCTCCTCAGTTAAGTCCCATTGTTTTCTTTAACTCTATATAACTTCCAAAGTGTGACTCGATATGTCTGTGTAGGTGGTAATCGTATCCTTTCACAAATTCCTCATTTAGTTTTTCTTGTCCGTGTTCGAATGAGATGAACCAAGCTAGATCAATAACTTCGCAAGCTAACATCTGCATCATTCCCCTTCCTCCTCAGTGGTCTTTAGTAGCGATCTCAACAACATGATGAGGTGGCTCGTTTAGTGCTTCTGCTATTCTAGTAATAGTTTTCCAGCTTGCCGTTTTTGTTGAGTTAACACGAGATAGTGCTTTCCGTTGGTGTCCTGTTAGTTCTGCTAACTCGGTTATATTTAGGTCGTATGCTTTGCAAACCTTTGATAGGTCGAACTTCATATTAATACCTCCTTATTTAGTGCTTTATATTTAGGTACTTGTTAGTACCACTATGATTAAAAAAAGATACTCACCAGGAGGTGAATCCAGTGAGTATACTAAACGCCAAAAGGTGTCTGACCTATGGAACGGTGCTAAACCTTATCAAAACATCTAAAGGGGATGAAGAGTGACAAGCTCTTCTGCTAACCCTCAATAGGATAAAAGAAGGAGAAGGAAGTAAAAAACCTATTGAGCGCTAACAGAAAAGATTGTCCTTCTATATCATATATAAGCAAAGTGTGAGTTTTTAGCCTTCATAGTAATTATAGGAAAAGTGTTGCACAGTATCGCTATTCTGAGAAAAAACTTTAAATTATTTTTTCCTTCTCTGTTATCCCTTCATATCATATATCACTTTTGTGTTGTGATTTTGGTAGTTTTCAGCTCTATCTAGTAGACTAATTAGTCACTTTTGTAAACTTTTTTATTATCCTATTCAATGTATTTATCACTTCTTGATAACGTTTTTTGCCCTGCTCAGGAAAACTTTTAGATTTATTTTTCAGTCCGCTCTCATCGGTTCTTTTTTCTTTTGTTTGATGAGCAGGAACCCACCTAGCGATTTACTAGACGAGTCCGGCTAACCAATCAACGCTAGCCTTCATCCAACTATCCAGCTCGCTTGCTAAGTCACGGATGAATGCAAACCCAGTAGTATCGTAGATTAGGTAAACTGTCAGAAGACCAAGCAGGACACCAAACAAGAAGCCAGCATAGTAATAGATTTCTTTCAAGGTAATCACCTCCATAGATTGTTGCCTTAGGGCAAACTATATCGTACTTTTAATTTCAACACGTTCAAATGTCCCCTATTAGTCGGATAACTATATTAGGATTCTTGAATACTTGTAAAAAAAATGCGTCGATTATTTTAGCACAAACGTGACAACCATGCAGGTTGAAGGCTGTTTTCGCAAATATTTCTTCTTTATTCTTATAGACTTACCTACCTCGTTTCCCCTGAGTTAAACCTAGGCTGAAAGCCATAGTTAATCCTAATTCGTTCCCGTCCTCACAAAACAAAAATAACAAAAGACTTGTGAGATGGAATCCAAAAAAGGAATCACCTACAAGTTCACCTGTCTCATAATGAGAAGGCAAAACCTTGTAAGCAACTCCTTTTTATCTGTCCATCTCGTAAGTATGTTTTATTTCTTTTCTTACGTGCTTGTACTAATAAGTAATACCTAATAAGTTAATACACATAAGAAAAGATAAATACAAATACTTATGAGATAGGACTTATTAGTAATACCTTATTAGTACTTCTCTTTAGTTATTACCTATCTCAGTAATGAGAAGGATACTAAAGAGTAATAACTAATAAGGTATTACTTAAGAGTATGTTTTATTTCTTTTCTCTTAAGTACTTACTAATTAGAGAACCTAATAAGTAATACCTAATAAGTAATAGCTCTCTAGTACTAAAGAGCTTTAAACTATGTAGTAGCAAGCGGTTAAGGGGTAACCTGAGGAGGCTCTACATGGTATATATCAGAAAAGTGTTACATTGTATGGCGAAACCACGAAGGAGCCTTGAAGCCTTGGTGCCACTGAGCCAGGGCTACTTTTGACACTTAAAAGCTATCCTAACGTGTTCAAATTACTGCCCAACATGTTTAAATATGACACTGAAATGCATGTCACTTTATGGTGAAACCTAAATAATTATGGTGAGCTGTCCCCCTACCAAGGACGGCTTATTTGTCGTTCTCGTGAAAGACCCATTGAGCTGGGACTCACGAGGTGAAACTAGGAAGTGTACGGTGGATTGTCCTACTCAGGGGGTCGGTATTAGTGGACACCCTTGGAGGAGTCCTCAAAATTGAGGTATGACTCGTTAGGATGCGCAAGAGAAAAGAAAGACGATGAACCCTTGAGCTGGGACTATGAAGCATACAATATATGCACCAGCTCATCGGGCTAGATTAAACCTAGATCGTAATACTATTACGGTGTTACCTGATACACATATTAAGTGTACCAGCTCCACACAATATTGTGATGCTCGTTAGGAACCACTCTGTTTATCAAACATGGTGGTTTAACCTGAGGAAGAAATCTATGTCTGTCAAATTGACAGGTATGAATATGAAATCAACATATCAGCATAGATGAAATAAAAGCCCACTTTAAGTAGAAACCCTTCACAAGTTCTGAGTAGATTAGACGATGACAAAAAGAATACTATCATTTTAAATGACGGAAATAAAAACAACATTAGAGAGCTCCTTAAAGGAGTTATCTAAAATACAACCAATGAGAGGACACTTTTTAGTTGATGGATACATTACAAATAGCAGACTTCTTTGGGGACAAAAAGTCCCTCAAGAAAATCGAAGCTAAAAAAGGTGATGTCATTTTAAATGACGCCATCGGAAGAACTCAAAATACAAATATAATTAACGAGTCAGGTCTTTACTCGCTTATGATGACGTCTCGCAAGCCACAAGCAAAGGCTTTCAAAAGGTGGATTACTAGTGAAGTAATTCCTAGTGTCTGACATATTGTCCTGATACTAAAATAGAGAATAAAACTGGGAAAGATTTAGTTAGTGCCTTAAAGGCTCCAACTAAAATAGAAAACATGAAGGGATACTTTATGATAGATGGAAACAAGATTGGGTATAGAAGAAATGGTCTTTTCCCTAAACGAGCAATCCTAAGAGTTGGGATGCTATTACGTGACAGCGAAGTTGCTAAAGAAGTCCGCACTCAATTGCTTAACATAGAAGAGAATTCTAAACAGGAAGTAAAAACTCAAGAGATTGACAAAGAAATGACACTTGAAATGAACATTGGTCGTGCAATCTCAAAAGGTGACTATGTAGCGGTTGCTATTGCAGTCAAAGAACTGGAGGACTACAAGAATCGTCACACATATTTTTTTTGTAAAACAGTACTCCTCCAAATTTATTTGTTTCAATTAACACCATTTTATTGGATTATGTTGTATTCTAAATATGTCAGATAGATTCTGATAAATACATTTTAGAAAGTTGGTCATAGTATGTCACATAGAAAGTACAGTAATAATCCTGAACAGATGGGAACTTGTCAGGAAGTTAACTACAATACACACAAGACAAGTTTACATTATTTTAATTCACCTAATTGTGTAGGTAGTAATTATATGGTAGAAGTAGTTATTAAGAATAACGGTGAAAGTAAAACTTATGATAAGAAGTTCCCGTTTACTGAAGCGGGTTATATGGATGCTTATTTAGAATGGTCAAGGCAAATTCATGAGCCAAATGTAGAAGGATATACTGAACACAGGAAGGGTTAAGGTAACGTTTCTTTTTTATGCTTTAATATCCCTCGTTAGCTTGTCCTTGCCCGCCATTTAATACTGTTAAGTTTGTCATTTTTATTTATCACCTAATTAGTTTATTCTCTATTGTTTGCTGTAACGCTTAGGGACTGGGGTAGGTCTACTATTACGATTCATATATTTTATAACCTCCTGTAGTCCCTCAGCTCTATATAGATGTTTGATAGCCTCTAGCAGTTCAGGGCATTCCTTATTTAGTCCTTCCTCAGTAATGCTTTTAAACTCTCTTTTTCTAGCATACATTTCCCTAAGTATGTCCTTACGAGTATATCCATTATAGCTTTCACCTTTCTTGTAGTTACCTCTATGAGCTTCTTTCAGTTGCTCTCTCAGTGACTCGATAGTTCCCACCGCTACAGATAGAGCTAGCTCCAGTTGGTTAACCTTCACTTGTAGTTCCTGCTTAGTGTTTGCCATTGTAGTTTCCTCCTCGTCTAGTTTTTCAATAGCTAAACCTTCAGTAATCATCCAGTTATTATTTGCTGATATCTTCCAGTAACCCCATTGCTTGTTTTGTACTCCGCTTGCTTTAAGAAATTCATTTAGTGAGCGTGCGCTTCTTAGGTGAGCGCTTTTAACTCCATCCGCCTTAATAGCACTAGCCATCATAGTAACTGTCATAGTCCCATCCTTTTCAAGGTACTTGTCGTACTTTTTAGCCTTCTCGAATACGTGACGGTTCTTGTAGTCTTCTAATTCTTTCATTGCACTTATAAGTTCTACAATGTCTCCACTAGATACAGCTTTACCTACTTTTATTTGTAGTTCCATCTCGTGGTTAATCTCTTGAGTTTTAACTTCTTCTGTAGAATTCTCTTCGATGTTTAACAACTGAGTGCGGACTTCTTTGGCAACTTCTGAGTCACGTAATAGCATCCCAACTCTTAGGATTGCTCGTTTAGGGAAAAGAGCAATTGCTGGTGTGAATTTGCTAATCCCAAACAATTCTAGCTTACTTAGTTTTGCTAAGTCACCTTTTAAATTCTTTAGGTTATCGCCCTTGTAAACTACATATCCATCATTTATTAATTCGTCTTTATGGTCTGATATTAATTGGTCTAAATTATTCTTTTGCACTCCGTAAAACTCAGAAACTTGATTAGCAGTTGCCATTTCCATATTAGGTAAAAGCAATAACTCCTTAACTCTATTTAGCACCTCTACACGTTCAACTAAGTTGTCACGGTCTCCTTTGTTCTCGATTACCTCAATAGTCACTTTTAAGTTTGTCATTTTTATTTCCCCTTTTCAGTTATATTTATTTGGCTTACTCATGGGACATACTTAAGGAAATGTGTACTAGAAGAAGAGAGTTTAAGAGTATTACTGAGGAGGGACCACATGAGGTGGCTTATCATGGAGAACAAATTTGGAATAAGCATTTACTTCCTCGTGTGACTCCTATATAATTACACTTAATCGTAAACGATATAGGTAGTCGCCACAGAGTCACCCTCAATAGAATAACCTCTCACAGCACCCTGCTCATCCAATCCATCTATCTGCAATGGTTGTTGGAGTATGTACTCATCCAAGCCATCGCGGCAGAGGATACGCTTCACTCATATTACAAAAAATGATTTGGGATTTTACTCAAGAAGGAAGAACGCTTTGCTTATTTTATAATAACCCAGCTGCTGGGCGGATTTATAAGCGCTTAGGTTTTAAGGACATTGGAACGTGGACGATGTATCGGTAAATTTGGATATTTATTAATAAAGTGAAACTTTAATCAGTGGGATCCCCACTGATTATTAGCTCTCACCAATTGGACTACATAATGAAATTTATCCTGTTATTCCATTCTATTCAACAGCAATTATATCGATAAAATTAAAAGTGCTCTCGTGATAAAATGCATCCGTACATATTACATTCTTTCTTTTAGGATCGATATCAATAACCATCATATAACTAGTAAGGACATAACCGTCTTCATAATATGTAATTAATATTTCCTCTTCGGATAACAACGAGAATAATAACTTATTCTCGTTCCTTTCTTTCGCATCTTGAGTCAGTATTGGTCGTGGTACTTTCGTTTTTTCTTCAATAATCTTTCGTATACCAGCAAATTGTTCCGACATAGATGCAAAGGGTGTCCACTTTACCATCCCTCTTCCTTTTGACATGTTTGCGTTATTCATGATTTATGTCCCCCTAATAAAGTGTTTCTATATCTTGCTGTCGCGATACTTGTATAAGATACGCCACGCAAAATACTATTTTTACCGAAATGAGTGCGTATTTCATCCATCACTTTTGTTAGTTTCATTTCTTTTTCGCGCTGTATTACATTATCAAAAAGAGAAATTTCTTAAGTAGTGGCGTCGCTGTCAGAACAATTGAACCATTACGATTTACGTCCCCTACTACCGCTAGCTTCGTACGCAAAGGGGCCAGACCCATTTTGATACATGATACACTTGCATAAAAGCTACGAAGATTTACACACAAAATAATTCGATTAGGTAAAAGAGAATAATCATACAAGATAATCGTCCCTAATGACAGAACGTTCGTTCTTATTATATACGAACTTATGTTCTTTCGGAAGTCTTTTTTAAGAAAATATTGGTTAAAACAAAAAAGTGCTGACTCTCAATTGATGATTTTCATCTGAGTCAAACCTCATTTTATATTCAAAATTTGAATATAAAACTTAACAATTCCCCTAAACGTATAAAAAAATACTTTGGACATGAGCACATAGTAATAGATGTTCTCATACCGTGATATATATGTGTTCAAAAAAGGCGTGTATTCATTATGTACCCTTATTGGCAATCCTATTATTATTTCACACACGATATCCCTTATTTAGATTGGAATTCAACAGCTACATTTTCACCCGTACGGAATTACCGTGTCAGTAAAAATGAAGTTGATTTAAAAAGTTATATGCGTTCACTATGGGAACAACATGTTGCTTGGACAAGAATGGCTATCATTAGCATTATTTTTAATTTACCTGATGTTAACTTTGCGATTACACGTCTCCTTCAAAACGCTCCAGATATGGGGAATTCTCTTAAACCTTTCTACGGTGACAATGCAGCAAAAAAATACAGTAATTTGATAAAAGATCACTTAGTGATTGCTGCCGATCTTGTCAAAGCAGCAAAAGCTGGTAATCAAAACGCCGCATCAATTGCAGAGAAAAAATGGTACGCTAATGCAGACGACATTGTTGAATTTTTAAGTAGTATAAATCCGTATATACCCAAAGAAGAATTTAGGAAAATGTTTTATGAACACCTAGCATTGACTAAATCTGAAGCAGTAGCCATTCTAAGTAAAGATTATCAAGCAGGTGTTCAATTGTATGACAAAATTGAGAAGGAAGCTTTAGAAATGGCGGATGCACTTACTGAAGGAATAATAAAGCAATTTCCCCAACTATTTCATTGAACTCCCCCCTACCTCTACACGAACTTGAGGTAGGGGATTCTCCTGTTTCTGCTAGGACAAAAACAGTTCCTCTCGTTCAACAAAGAGGATACAACGATATAGAAGTTCTGTAGTGTCCCTAAGACGACCTATTCGATCTTCCGAGGAAAACAAAACAGGTACAGCTACTTTTTTCTTATATCGAGAGTAGAACACCTTGCCATGCACCCAGTTCCTAGACTTGTTATCTGCTCTGGTGACAAGCGTAAGAGGCTGGGACAAGGCGTTCTTTTTTTATGATGCAAATCCTGTATTTTCATCTACTTCATGATCTATAAGCTCTGCATTAAAATTTTCTTGTAATATTTTTTCATTCACTTTACTTGATAGAGCATTATACGGATATTTACCCGCCTTAAATTTATAGATATCCTCACCAGCTAGCTCAAATTTTCCCCAATCAGAAGCTATCTTTAAATTTTTATTCTTGTCCTGCACCTCAGTATTCGGCATACTAGGCTCCCCCTTTCTTAATCATCTATTATTTTTGGTACTGTGCTTTATAATCTATATATTCTTTTTTCGCCTCTTGATTATTATCTTTTTTACTATTAAAGTATGTGTGCATCTGCAATATATATTGTACTAACTTTCCTCCTTCATTCTTCTTATAATTCATAACAACGCTTACTTCCAATATCTGCATGGAACCATTTACAGAGCCAAGATCAATCGCAATGGACGCCCCACCATATTCATCATATTGTATTTTCAGCTTATCATTTATAATAGTTTGAAATTCTGATTCAGTTAAGCTATACCCAACTGTACTCGGCTGATCAAATTTTTTTATATCATCACCTGGCTTCATCTTTAGTTTCCCTATTCCTTTTAGACGATCTACAATTAAATTCACGTATGAAACATCAAGAGTAGAATCTGGCCTTTGTACCTGTCCATTTTCATACTTAATATTTGTATTATAAACAACTTCCTCTTTATAATTTGTATTATCACCAATGTTTTTCTCATTTTTTATGTCAGTGGTGGTTTCTTGTGTTGTCTCTCCATATAAACTTTTATCTTTCGTATTATATACACCTTCCGTAGTTTGATAAATTGTTTTCTTGTGCTCCCCATCTTCTTTTTCTTCGTACCTACTGTATATACCTCTTTGTGTCACATGCGCATACCCATCATCACTCGCAGACATAACCGTCTTCATATCCCCTTCATCCAAAGCCTTTACAAATGGTTCATACTCTATTTTCGTTTCCCAAAAACTACATCCACTAAATAAACTCGCAACTATCGTCATCACAATCATCACCTTAGCTTTCTTTTTCAATTTCATACCGTCACCTCGTTCGTTACTCTTAGCATTTTAAGTTTAGTTGTATTTCCTTTTACACAATAGTATACTTCATCCTTTCCTAAAGCTGGTTCGTTGCTTATGTATTTAATATTGAAGACACTTTGGTCGTTTAATGGCATCGCGATGATGCCCGCTGTTAGTTTATTCTCATCTTCAAGTTGTGTACATTTAAAAAGAACTGGACCTACCGCACTATCAGGACTTAATCGATTTCTATCAGTTATTTTAAATAACCCTAAATCTTCTTTTTTGTTTTCCCCATTCAATCTTTCCACCTTTTATATAATTTAGTAGATTACCATCACCAAGAACCAAATTGTTCTACCTATACTTGCCCCCATGTTTTAACATCATGAATTAAATTTTCCCAAACCATTAAATTGAAATTTAAAAACCTTCTCATTCTAACGAAAAGAGAAGGTTTTGTTGAATTCTCATTATTATTTTAAGCATTTCGCATTCATGTACTGATACAAAATGAATGTAAACTTTTAAATATTAGTTCACATTCATTCCCTTGATTTTATTGCCTCTATTTCAATTTCCTCATCCCCTCCAAAACTACTAACAAAAGTATACATTCAAAACATAACAAATAAAGAGGTTAGAGCATCATGGGCAAAAAAGAAAAAGCTAGACTCATGCTAGCTTTTATATAATTTTCGAAATCGGAAGTTGTTTATAAATGATCAGTGTGATAGCAAATGTATTCATCGCAGTGGCTGACTATTGATATGACTAATCCCATAATGGTGTACTTACCCTAACTGACGTTTAAATACTTTACTGGCGAAGAAGTAAGCAATGACTATGATGCCGACACACCAGGCAAGCGCGATCCAGATACCGTTGCCAACAGACCCTTCATACAAGAGGGCACGAATCGTATTCACTATTGAAGTCACGGGCTGGTTCTCAGCGAACGCACGGACAATTTTAGGCATGGTTTCAGTGGGAACAAAGGCCGAACTGATAAACGGCAGGAAAATCAGCGGGTACGAGTAGGCTGTCGCCCCTTCCATAGACTTCGCTGTCAATCCGGGAATGACCGCCAGCCATGTCAGCGCCAGCGTAAACATCCCGAGTATCCCAGCTACCGCGAGCCAATCCAGGATATCAGCGCTGGAACGGAAGCCCATCAAGAGGGCGACGAGGATAACCACCACAATAGTAAGCGCATTGGAAACAAGTGAGGTCAACACGTGAGCCCACAATACCGACGAGCGCTTGATGGGCATGGTAATGAAACGCGCCATCAGCCCACTCTTTACATCCGTAAACAGCCGCAGTGAAGTGTAAGCGACACCGGATGCGATAGCCATCAGCAAGATTCCCGGCAATAAATAATTGACGTAGTTGTCCGTTCCTGTCTCTATGGCACCGCCAAATACGTAGACAAACAGCAGCATCATCATAATCGGCGTAATCGCCACCGTGATAATCGTATCCGGGCTGCGCGTGATGTTCCGCATTAAACGCCCTAGTAATACCCCTGTTTTGCTTTTCATTTACATCTCCTCCTTTTTGCCGATGATCGCGAGGAAAATTTCCTCCAATGTCGGCTGCTTCTCGATATACTCCACTTTCGCTGGCGGGAACATCTCTTTGAGTTCAGTAAGGGTACCAGTCGTGATAATTTTTCCGCCATGCAGGATAGCGATACGGTCCGCCAGTTGTTCGGCTTCCTCCAGGTACTGGGTTGTCAGCAAGATGGTTGTGCCGCCGCCGGCAAGCTCCTTGACGGTATCCCAAACTTCAATCCGCGCTTCGGGATCAAGCCCTGTCGTCGGTTCGTCGAGAAAAATGACTGCTGGCGTCCCGATCAGGCTCATGGCGATGTCAAGCCGGCGCTTCATCCCGCCGGAATATTTGTCCGCCCGGCGGTTGGCCGCATCGGTCAGGCTAAATCTTGCAAGCAGATTGTCAGCGACTTGAGCGGGATTAGAAACTCCCCGCAGCTTGGCAATCATCATCAGGTTTTCCCGCCCGGTGAGCATGCCGTCTAAAGCTGCGAACTGCCCGGTCAGGCTGATGCTCTGGCGAACATGATCCGGTTGACGCTGGACGTCAAAGCCACAAATACCTACTTCGCCGCCATCGGCCTTCATCAGCGTCGAGAGGATGTTGACCGTCGTCGTCTTGCCCGCTCCATTTGAGCCCAGCAGTGCGAAAATTTCGCCACGCCGCACCTCAAAATCCACCCCCTTTAAGACTTCCTTGTCTTTAAAGGATTTTTTTAACTCTTTTACAGAAATCGCTGCATTGCTCATACTTTTTTCCTCCTTATAAAAAGCACCTTGCGGAGCTAGATTGCCTATACTCTTCTATTTAGTCTGACTGATAATCTGTACAACTTAGTACCGAGTTAAAAATATAACTGAATAGCGAAGGTGGCAATTTACATTTGTAACCAGCTATTCAGTCGGTATTATCTATTACATTTATTTTTTCCCAATCGTTTCATGATACTCTGATTCAACTCTTCACGATACTTGGCGACATAGGTTTTAGCGTTTGCTACTAGTTCGTCGGCAAAGGACGCCACGTCGTCCCCAGTGATTTCCAGCACTTGTCTGCCTTCCGCCGCACCGGCTTCGAATAACTCGATTAATTCATATTGTATGTGCAGCATATCCATCCCGTTGCCCGCTGAGAAATTCCACATGTAGTTTTGAATTTTCTTAAATACAAACTGGTAGTCCTCTGGAAGGGCTTCAACCCGTGCCATCATCATTTTGTACTCTTTTTTATCACCAATCATTTTTTTGAACATTTCCAACATGTTATTTTTCCTCCTTTTTTATAAAGCTGAACAAGACACTCCAAAAATATCGGACGGAATATCTTATGAAGCTAGATTGACTTCAAGACGTTGATTTTTGATGATACAAAATCCCATTTTTCCCAAAACAATTCAAGTTCCTGGCGGCCAGCCTCATTAAGTGAGTAAAACTTGCGGGGCGGCCCCATATCTGACGGTTTCTTTTCTATGTTCACAAGTTTTTTCTTTTCTAATCGCACGAGGATGGTATAGACCGTCCCTTCCACGACTTCGGTAAAGCCAAGCTCGTTCAGGCGGCGGGTAATCTCGTAGCCATAGGTTTCATGGCGGCTGATGATTTCCAGCACGCAGCCTTCCAGCGAACCCTTCAGCATTTCAGTTAAATTTTCCATGTTTAGATCCTCCTCTACCTCCTCTATTTTGTCTGACTTATATTCAGTATAACAGAGTACTAAGGTAAATTTTTACTGAATAGCTTTTGGGAAATCATGCTATTCAGTATTACTTATTACATGTATATTGTATCACCGAGTAGAAGGTGTCAACTATTTTTCTTGAAACTATTTTTGCAACCTCACTATTCAGTGTGACCTACTACAGGTATATCGTAACACGCAGTAGATGAACTGTCAACTGGATTTTCTAAATATTTTTAAAACCGGCTATCCTCATTGGATACAGCCGATTTTCTTTATGGAGCTTTTACTTCCTCCTATGCTTCTTTCACAATGATTATACCGCGGATCATCCCCATCCAGCAGCTGTACATTTAGGTTCCCGGTTTCTCTGGTGTGAAAACGATGAGGTTTTCTCCTACTTCCAGTGACCAATTCCTTCCGAAGAAATGTTAAAGAGTATTCCCGAAATGAAAGAAAAACTTCGTAGACCTATGTTCTTAATAATCTCAGCAGAAAAGTAAATGTTTATTATGCGTTCCTGCAAGATGTGGGGACGTCTTTCTTTTTGGGTTCACGGGAGCTTTAGTAAAATAACTGAGGATTATTAATGTAACTCCTTCGCGTTCTTCACTTTTCCACTATCGGGCGCGATTATGAAATAACTCTTAGATTTAAACAACTTTATTGTTATATTTTTAAGTGCGGTGAAGTAATCTACATCAAAAATTAAATAACTTTATTGTCACTCTACAAATAAAAAACCTTGATTTTTTTACACTAAGCAGAATAATCAAGGTTTTTACTTCCAAAAAATATCTTAGCCTATAAAATTCGTGTTTCTTTATTTTTTTGTATATCGTAGATATGGAAAAAATAAAGCTTATGGCCCGTTTTTACACGTATCTCGGCTGAACCCCGTATACATCTGAAGTTTACATAACACCACTTCTCAGTAGCTAAGTTCTATTAATAATCCAAAAGGATTTATAAAATAAAAAGATGAAAATATATTTAAATACAAATTCTATCTAAAGAAAGGTGATAAGAAAAAATGGAATATCTAACAGTCCCTGAGCTTTTTTTCTTACTATCTGTAGATGATGATACTCAAACTATACAACCTCCTTTACAATCAAATATAGAAATATTCATTATAATAAACATATTGCTAGAACTTTACCTTCAAAAGTATATTTATATAGATCATAAATTTATTGTACATAGGACTAGTAAGTCATCTGATATCCCTTATTTACAACATACCTTAGATTTAACACAACATTTAGATGACAATCACAATATAAGAATGTGGATACTAACAATTTGCGGAAAACAACGATCAAGTCACAAACTATATAATTCTGTTTTAGATTGTATACAGCGAAAAAAACAAATAAAAGTAATTGAAAGACGAATATTAGGTTTATCATTTCAAAAACGTTACATATGTCTTCAAACCAAAGAGCAAATCCTTACATTCTTACGAAAAAGAGCTTCAAAAGGAGGAACACAATACTTATCTATGTTAACCCTTTTCCTAGCCATGGATTTGAACGAACTTTTAAAAGATACAATGTTTCAAAATGATTATGAATATCTAATTCAATTAGAAGAATACAATAAACAATTATCTGAAATTAAATTCATACAAAAGCTAATAACAAACATTAAAAAGACTTTGCCTACCCTTTTAATATGGAAACATGCCCCATTTTCAGGTATGGAAAAAAGGGAAACCTCTGATTATCTAAATCAGAGGTTTCTTATAGTTCACATAACCCATCATTATCAGTAGTCAATAATGAATAGAATTTTCGTTTTGGGGGTGTTTTTCTTTTTTAGTTTGATGGGCATGTTGCCGTGCCCCTTTTTCGAATTTTATAGGTGTATTTTTCAATATATTGAACCCAACGGCGTATTGTATGCGCCTTTTATAAGAAAAGGACAGGATTAGTTGTAGAACTTTATTGGCATGTATTTGTTTTTATTAATAACTACGGTACGTGAATTTTTTTAGATATAACTTAAAAAAGCTCCCCTAAAAGGAGCCAATTATTTTACAAGATTCTTCTGTAATTCCTCTATTATAAGTTCTGCACCTGCTGGGCTTAGCGTAACCTTTCCGTCTGCTAAAGAAATATTTTTATCAGATACTTCTCCTGTTATTGCACAAGCACCATTCGCTTCATATTTTTTCAAGATAATCTTTTCACCTTCTACATAAATCTCTAATGGTGTCTTTTCTTCAATTGCCAGCGTGCGTCTTAACTCCATTGGTATAACTATACGTCCTAATTGATCTAATTTTCGAGTTACTCCTGTTGATTTCATGAAACCTCTCCCTTATATATTCTATAGCTCTATATTTCATACCCTATGTCATTTTCTCATTGTAACAGGCTTTCTCCATACATGAAAAACATAATGTTCCAAAAACTCACAAGCCACAATATAGTTACGTGATTTCTCAATATATCTCTTGTATATAAATCGATCTAAAGATGTAAAATATCCAAGTAATTACTTAATAATTACATTACATCTAAATTTAAATTAAAGAAGGAGCTATATACCATGGATAAAAAAGATTTAGTAAGTCTTCAAGTCAACAACATGCCGTCAGATGCTCTGAATACTCCTAGTAAGTCCCAAGAGCAAATGCAAGATTCAGCTCAAAAGCTATCTAACGGAATAAAAATAGATTCATCAGAAAACGAAACTGCAACTCTAAATAAAGACGAATAGAGAGTTTTTGGCGTGAAAATAAGCTAAAAAATCGAAATGAAGCAATTCGACAGATCGTAGAGAAAGGGCTAGGTCGCAATTAGCGACTGCCCTTTTTTATTTCACTTAAAAATCTGCATATCAAATTTAAACCTATTATTCCCCCAAAAATCCAATCATCCATTATTTAAGACCTATTGCATTACCAATCCGTCAAAAACGTAGTACAAACAAATCTGAGAAGTCATTTTCAAATAAGAATAGGGCTTTTAAAAATATATTCATGAAAATAACAAAAGAGCTGGATTTTCATCACAGCTCACTTATTAATTGGTTCTTTATGTGTACATGTAGGATATTGAGAACATCCAAAGAACTTGTTTCCAGTTTTATTTGAATTTCGTACCACTAAATGATTTTTACATACCGTGCATTTCCTTTCTGCAGGATCTACACTACGATACACATCTTCAGCCGAATACTCTGGATTTACTTTGTTAATCAATTTTTGAAGCTCTATACGATCTATTAGTTTTACATGACATGCTTCACCTAATCCTTTCGCCTGCTTTGTATATACGCTGTTCGTGACAACCTACGCCTCATGAGCCTTGTAATAGGCTTTTGCTGCATAAATCTCCTGTACAGCACGAATACCAACTCGATTTTTCACACCATATATTTTCGCTTGAATTACAATACGATTGTTCCCTTTTAATCCGAGATCGGCTGTTGCTTTAAAATAAAGTTTGATCAAATTGATACTAATAACCTTGATAAATGTTCATAGAAAAGAGCGTGTTTTGAAAAAAAGATTGTTCAAAACACGCTCTTACTATTTTCAGTTGGTTCATTCTTTTATAAAAAAGTTTGATCATTTCCTATCTATGTTGCTCCACAATCGCGCCCGATAGTTGAAGAATGAAATGAAAACTTTTCCTTAGGTGAGATCCGTTCTCAAATTCAATTTTAGCTGTCTGTGCAAAATTTAGACCCTTAACGAGCCACGAAAACCCCTGGCGGCATAGTAGGATTCTGCTCCATTGTGATACACGAAGACGTGCCCGAAGCGACAATCGCAAAAAAGGGCACCGCCGAGTTCTCTAATATCAGAGGGTGTTTGCACCCAACTCGACGTTTTCATATCGAAATTTTCAAGATTCTGCAACGTCCGATATTGTTCTTCCGTTAATAGTTCAATGCCCATGGCAGTTGCCATATCAATAGCGTTATTTTCTGGTTTATGTTTTTTTCTTGACTCTAACCCTTCACGATCGTAACAAACACTTCTGCGACCTTTAGGACTTTCCGCTGAACAATCATAAAAAATGTATTCGTCCTTCTCTTTATCATGACCAACAACATCCGGTTCACCGCCAGTTCTTTCCATTTCATTGAGCGACCACAGTTTTTCAGTATTAGCATCCAGCTTTGCTTGGACTTTAGCCCATTCAAGACCTTTATGGCGGTTCATGTTTTTCTCAAAACGGGCTTTCAATGCTCTGAGTAATTCTTCACGTTGTTCTAGTGACAACTCCTCTTTATTGTTGATTTTATTTCCCTTTGTCATGTTAGTTCCCCCCTTATTGTTTTTACTCATAATGGTTTAAGTATATATAAATATTTGTTTTATAATAAATCGTTTAAATAATCGTGTGAATTCAGTTTACAATAAATTATATGATTTAGTAAATCCATTTCTCTACAATCTGGCCCTTTAACGGAACAACTTATTGTCACTCAACAGTTCCTTAATCGTTCTTTCAATTTCAGATGTTCTTTTCCTTTTCACTATAAATACACTCCTTTAGATAATCTAAAGGAGGAGTTTACGCTAGTTTGACGAATTTATATTGATATAATTATAAAAGGGTGGTCTAATTGAACATTTTATGGGATTTTGATGGAACTTTGTTTGATACGTATCCTGCGTATACAAACATACTCTCTTTGGTACTGGGAAAAGCAGTAGATAAACAGGAAATTTATGAAAAGCTAAAAATTTCGTATTCGCATGCAATTGATTACTATAACATTTCCAGGGATCAAGAAGAAGAGATAAAAAGATTAAAGAAAACATTATCTCCAAAAGATATGAAACCATTTGATGGTGTAGAAGAAATCTTAAAATTTGCAAATAAAAATGTAATTATGACACACAAGCATAGGGACGGAGTTTTAGCCATCTTAAAATACTATGGATGGGATAAATACTTTGTGGATATGGTTACAATTGATGATGGTTTCCCTCGTAAACCTAATCCATTAGCATACATTCATTTACATACAAAACACGGAATCGATCTAGTTATTGGAGACCGGGAGTTAGATTTATTACCTGCAAAAGAATTAGGAATTGCAACGTGCATGTTTCAAAGTCAAGGTGATGTTGCTGATTATCATTTACAAGACTACTCGAAATTTTTTAATACGGATATTCCATTAGCGAAACGGGTGTTCAGTTAGTAATAACTACTGTAAATGGATCGAATTTTGATTTTCTTATTTTTATAATTATCAGCATAATTGTTTAACACAGCCGAAAAATAAAGATACTTCACATATTAGTCATTTTTATATTTAGGTTGTAGAGGCTAAAGTCAATAAAATCAAAGGCAGGGACATATTTAATATGTAAAATATGTCCCTGCCTTTTCGTTATTGTAGACTTGAAATAAGTTTTGATTAAATAAACCCTATAAAAATTGATAAAAGCGTAAATAGAAAAAGCTTGTTTTGAAAAAAGAATGATCAAAACAAGCTCTTAATATATTCGATTGAATCATTCTTTTATAAAGAAATTTGATCATTCCTGTAATCTTTATTTCATTAGAGTGCCCTTTAGTTGAACAAAAAAATATTCTCATAATATCGTTATGATTTAGTTGTCATAATAATTGAACGTGGATAGAATCCCAACTTCTGATAAAACGATACAGCTTCATTCCCGTACACTACTGTTAATTCAATTTCATATATTTGTTTTTCTTTAAACCATTCCACTGCACTATTCATTAATTTCAAACCCAATCCGTTTCTTCGATATTTTTCATCAACAAATAGAACCTCGATCTTCCCGCTTACTTTTTTACTATATGCTATACAAAATCCTAATATATTGTCTGTTTCTGACTCAATCAATAATTCAATTCTGTATTCTCCATACTTTGAATTTTTTTTATATTCTGCAATACGTTCCTCAAATGTAATTCTTGGATAATCACCAGAAAAAAATTTTGATTTACTGTTATGGTATTCATGCAATTTATCTAATGAGTTTCTTATTATCTCTATTTCATCGAGAGTGATATGTTTATTAATAATTCTCATACTTCAACATCTCCAATAATATATATTTATTTAAGCATAAGTATAGCGGTGTAGGGAATTTAATACTTATCATTAGATTGTTAAAGAAGTTACTATTATAGCAATACCGTTACATAGCAACCAGGCAACTATGTTTTATATCATGCTCACAAAAATAAACTGTTGGCGATTCGTAATTTTTTAGGGTTTCAAATTCAACGTATTTCACGTATAATCTTTCCTTTCAGTGGGTATCAAATCAGTTAGCATTCCCCTAGTTCTTATAGTGTAAAATCTTCCATCGTTTTCCGAATTTCATCCGCTTCAATTCCAATGTATCGTAACGTTTACCCTTGTGATGTATGGCCAAACAATTTCATCAAATAGTACACGTCTTTTTTTCGTTGGTAGTAGTGATATCCAAAAGATTTACGCATACAATTATTTATTATTTTTTGTACTGTGCTTTGTAATCTACATATTCTTTTTTAGCATCTTGCTCATTATCTTTTTTACTATTAAAATATGTGTGTGTCTGCAATGTATATTTTACTAACTTTCCTTCATCATTCTTCTTCTTATAATTCATAACAATACTTACTTGCAATATCTGCATTGGACCGTTTGCAGCGTCAAGATGAAGCACAATTGTCGCCCCATCATATTCATCATATTGTATTTTTAGCTTGTCATTAATAATACTTTGAAACTCTGATTCAGTTAAGCTATATCCAACTGTTTTAGGCTGATCAAATTTTTTTGTGTCATCACCTGGCTTCATTTTTAATTTTCCTATTCCTTTTAAACGATCCACAATTAAGTTAACGTAAGAAACATCAACATTGGAATCACTTTGTACCTGCCCATTTTTATACATAATATTTGTACTATAAATGGTTTCGTTTTTATAATTTTTATTTGTCTTTTTTTCGTTTTTTTTATCTATATTAGTAGCAATTTCTTGTGTTGTATCGCCATATAAACTTTTATCTTTCGTATTATATACACCTTCCGTAGTTTGACGGATTGTTTTACTGTGCTCTCCATCTTCTTTTTCCTCGTACGCACTGTATATACCTCTTTGTGTCACATGCGCATACCCATCATCACTAGCAGACATAACCGTCTTCATATCCCCTTCATCCAACGCTTTTACAAATCTCTCATATTCTATTTTCGTTTCCCCAAAACTACACCCACTAAGTAAACCCGCAACTATCGTCATAACAATCATTACCTTAGCTTTCTTTTTCAGTTTCATATTAATTAACCGTCCCTTTTAATACTACGATTTTCTCTCCCATTCTCTGTCTCTTTTTTTCTAGTTGACGAATCCGATCAATAAAAGCATCACGACGTGTTTTCCCTTGCAAGTTGCTATCAATGCTGCTTTCTAATCTTTTAATATCACTCGTTAAAGCTGATGCTGCTTTTTCGAGTTGCATGATCACGTTCATAATTTGATCGCGTCCACCGTTATCTGGAAATGTACTATGAACTTTATTTGTTATCGCAATATTGTTTTTTATAATTTAAATATTCTTTTTTAGCATTTTTAGTGTTTTCTTCTTTACCATTAAATCTAACTGCTATTTGTTGAATATGTTTCAACATCTTGCCTTCCTCATTCTTTTTATCGTACGTTATTGAGATCGTAATTTCACTTATTCGCATCGTTTTTTCTTTTCTGTCTTTGGCAGAATTAAAATCTATAACAATCGATGCATCTTGAAATTTATCATATTGTAGTTTTAATTTATCATTTATCATGTCTTTAAATTGCACTTCTGTTAATCCAATACCAATACTGTTCGGTTCATCAAACCCCTTTGTATCTTTATCTGTTTTTAATTTCCCTATTCCTTCTAAATTATCTATAACTAGCTTAATCGAAGAAACGTCTAAGCTTGGATTCAAACTTTGCACTTGATCATTTTTATAAATAATATAGGTATTATATTTTTCTTCTGATTTATAACTATTGTTCTCCTTATTTTTATCATTAGTTGTTTTATCAGCTATTTCTTGTGTTGTAGTTCCATATAAACTCTTATCATTCGTATTGTATATACCATCAGTAGTTTGATATCTTGTTCTTCTATATTCTCCATCTTCTTTTTCTTCTATAATGGAGTGTATGATTTGTTCTTCTACATGCGCATACCCTTCATTCCCCGCAGACATTACCGTTTTCATGTCCCCTTCATCCAACGCCTTTACCAATCTTTCATACTCAATTTTTGTTTCCCCCACACTGCATCCACCGAATATTAAAATTAAGGTCAACATCTTAATTGTTAATTTCATTAACTTTCTCATTTTATCCCCCATGTAATATTCACGCTTATCCATTATTTTCATACTGCTTTTTATACTTTTCATAATCTTTTAACGCGTCTTGATTATTGTATTTTCTCCCGGCAAAATATGTATTAATTTGTAAAATACTCGTAACCACTTTCCCCTCTTCATTCTTTTTCTTATAGTTTACAGAGACACTCAGCTCTGATAACTCCATTGGTTTTTCTTTCGAATCTTTTGCAGCATCGAAATTAAGTACAATTGACGCACCACCATATTCGTCATATTGTAGCTTCAATTTATCATTTATCATTTGTTGGAATTCCGCTTCAGTTAATTCATATCCTACTAAATTAGGCTCATCAAACCCTCTTTTATCATCACCCGGTTTCATCTTTAGTTTTCCTACTCCATGAAGACGATCCATAAGAAGCTTCACTTGAGAAACTTCTAAGCTTAGATTTGTACTTTGTACTTGGCCGTTTTCATACTTAATATTTGTACTATATACTTTTTCTTTGTTATAGTTTTTAATTTTATCTTTTTCTTTTCTTTTATCAATATCAGTAGTTACTATTTGCGTTGTACTACCATATAAGTTTTTTCCTTTAATGTTATATACTCCATCAGTGGTTTGATAGATATTTTTTTCGTGTATGCCATCTTCTTTTTCTTCAAATGCACTATATATAACTCGTTCTTCTAAATGCGCATACCCATCATCACTAGCAGACATAACCTTCGTCATATCCCCTTCATCCAAAACTTTTACAAATGGTTCATATTTAATTTTCGTTTCAAAAAAGCTACACCCACTAAGTAAACTCCCAACGATCGTCATAAGCATCAGCACCTTAGCTTTCTTTTTCATACTGTCACCTCATTCGTTACTCTTGGTATTTTAAGTTTTGTAATGTTTCCTTTTGGTAGTCATACACTTCGTCTTTTCCTAAAGATGTTTTGTTACTTGTGTATTTAATATTGAAAACACTTTGGTCGTTTACTGGTATAGTGATGATATCCGCTGTTAGTTTACTTCTCATTTTCAAATTGAAGTCTGCCAACATCTACATAATAATAATATACCTACTTAGCTTATTGTTACTGATCTTAGCAAATGCATATAAAGAAAGAGCATATTTTGAAAAAAACGATTAAAACATGCTCTTACACTCTTAATACAAATGATTCATTTTACGAACTGATATCATGCTTTCACACCAAATAATAAACGTAAAAAGTGCTTTAGATTTATTCCTAAGGAGACCGTTATTTTATAAGTTCTTCGATGCTATTACTATTTTTGATTGTTTCTGATGATAGCCAGAGTGAATATCTTGTTCCATCCTTGTTGGTTAAAAATATGTCAAATTTTTCATTATATAGTTCTTCTTTAAGGATAGTGACCACCTTTGTCAGATCCTCAATTACAGGAGGCTTGTTGTTATATTGCATCTTACTGTCCTTAAAAACTAAAGTCACCTTATACTTCGGACACTCCCCGGCTTTCGGATGTGGACAAGTAATACCTTCAATTACAAAATCGTCGTTTTGAATTTTTTTCAATCTGTCACCTACTTTTGTTTGAGTTTGAATCAAATATGTCCAATAACTTCTTACAGTGTTTTTCATAGTTAATAGCAGTTCTTCCTTCGTTATAACTTTTTGTACGTTTTCAAAAGGGAGACCTATATATTCACCATTATGATCTTTAATTTCAAGTTCTGTTATCTTTTTATTACTCTTCTGAATGAGTTGGAATAGAGCATATAAACGATCTAATTCTGCTGATTCAAATTGACTATAATCAATCTTGTTACTCGTTTTTAAAGTTAATAACAAATCATCAGTTGGTTTGTCTTCATGATAATCAACTATATACTGAAAAACATTTTCTTTTTCAAATTCCTCGTAGCCCAATTTTTTAATTTCTTTTAAAATTGGTTTAAATTTCTTATATTCCTCATATGTGTTTTTTCCGTATTGGTATTCATCACCTTTTATTTTTGAATATAAGAAGCCATCTACCTCTACTCTAAATTGAATATTTTTGTTGTTTTTTGCTTGAACAGTATGGTATGTATGTCCCATATTCCCTTCATGCATAGCGCCCCAATCTGTTACAACAACATCGATTCCATGTTTTTCTTTTATATATTTTTTAACCTGTTCTTCATTATTATTAATACAGCCACTCAAAAATAAGAAACATAACACTAACAATATTACATTTTTCATTCTTTTCATATAACCCCTAATACCCCTTCCTTACGTAAGAAATGATTCCTGGTTGTGTAGTATATTCAAAGCCACCTTTTCCCACAATCAAAATAAGCTTTCCTCTTTCCATATAGGAAGAGGAAAGCTTATTTCCCTTTTACTTTATTGTTGCTCTTGTATTTCTACCGCTTGATTTTGTTGCTCTCTTTTATTTTTCTCTATTACTTTTTCAACAAACTCATTCCGCCATATTTTAAATTTAGCCGCAAATTGACTTTCAATTTTATTTCGATATCCTTCAAATTTCACTTCAACAATGTCAGAGTGATTAAATAGTTTATATGTTTCTGCTGTCAAGCCTACTGGATATAATACTCCTCCATAATCATAGAAAGTATTATCATCTAACAAAAGACCTCTTGTAGTGATTACATAATCTACATCTTTCTCTTCTTCCAAACTTACTCTCACTACACTACCTAAAGGTAATACTTTATCCATATAATCCTTCATATTAATTAACCGTCCCTTTTAATACTACGATTTTCTCTTCGATTTTTTGTCTCTTTTTTTCTAGTGCACGAATTCGATCAATAAAGGCATCACGTGTTTTCCCTTGCAAATTGCTGTCGATACTACTCTCTAAGCTTCGAATATCACTCGTTAAAGCTGATGCTGCTTTTTCAAGTTGCATGACCACGTTTATAATCTGATCCTTACCACCATTATTTGGAAATGTACTATGAACCTTATTCATTATCATATGTAAATCCATACCAATTCCCCTTTCTTCTTTCTCTTCCAAAGTCCGCGTATTGAAAAGAAATATATTTAGCTAGAAAAAATATTAATAATATGTTACTGCTCCTAACTCCTCATCTTTTGCAATCATAGAAAAGATTGCTTCTGAAACATCTTCATTCAATTGTTTCAAATCTTTTGAGAGCTCTTTTACATCTTTTGAGATTTCACCTAACAATGAACGGTTTATTCCTCTACTACCATCATTCATAAAGAGATGAAGCAATGAGTGTCGATGAGTTAAAATATGCTCTGCTACAATTGCAGTAACATTTGTATCTATGTGAAAATCCCCTTTAAACATATCTAGTAAATCCTGCACATAAGAACCCGCTACTTCCTTGGCAATCTCTAAAATTTCACTTGCCGCTAAATACACAACGACACTTCCTGCTAAAAAGTCTACAGCTGCATTAAATACAGATTCTAATACTTCTAACACCTTTTCTTTACATTTAGCTAGAGTTGTTTCAATCCAATCTACAGCGGTATCTACTGCGCTCTTAATTTCTATCGTAGCTGCCATACTAAACTTAATAGCTTCTATTGTAACTTGAGACTTTAGCCCTTCATACTTTTTATTTAATCTAGAAATACTTTCTTCCACTTGACCCTTTATTTTTCTAAATTCTCCTACAGCTTGTACACTATCTGAATATGTTAACAAGGTCGCTATGAAAGGTGCAAGTGGTGTCCCTGTTAGTATAAACTTTACTGCTGAACCTCCTGCCGCTTCCTCTACTGGAGAAACCTTTCTGTCAAACACTTTATATATAGTTCCTGTATACAAAGCTCCTGACGATTGGGCCAGCTCTAAGAATCCAGGAATCCCATCAAATCCTGTATCGTTAGAACTTTGTAATTTATCACACCATACTAGCTTATCATTTTTACCATAATCTTTTTTTGTAAAAACGTAAGAATGCCATGCTTGGTTCGGGATTATATACATTCTTCCAGGAATGGTAAAATCAGCTACTTTTATCCCAATGTGCAGTGGATCATTTTCATTAATAATGTTCCGAATGTTTTTCATATCAAATCCGTTACCGAATGTTTCAACATCTCGCTTTAGAACAGGAGCTGGATTTAATGTTAACGCTTCAATATTATCTTCTCGGTGTCTTAATGCTACCGTATCAGCTATACCACCACCTAATGAATGTCCTGTTACACTAATTTCCGCATCAGGGTTTTTATGTCTAATCTTCATATAAAACAAATCACCTTGATCGTACTGCTTTACCGCAAGATCCTCGTTCCAATCTCCCAATGCTATTTTATTTGCACCCGTTATATTGTGAACACCAATTTCACCGTCTGTTTTTGCATCCGTTCCATCTTCTGTTCCTACATATGTTATTACAATTTCTCCTGTGGTCTTATCTTTAAAAGCATATGCTGCAAATCCTGTCTTTTCATCTACTTCATGATACATAAGCTCTGCATTAAAATTAGCTTTTAACCTCTTTAGATTTTTTTCGTCTGATTGATCATACGGATATTTCCCTGCCTTAAAATTATAAATATCCTGACCAGCCAGCTCCAATTTCCCCCAATCAGAAGCTATCTTTAAATCTTTATCCTGTTCCTCTCCCACATTATTCTTCATACTAGGTTATCTCCTTTCTTAATTATTTATTATTTTTTGTACTGTGCTTTATAATCTACATATTCTTTTTTCGCATCTTGATTGTTATCTTGTTTTCTATTAAAGTATGTTTTTATCTGGAACATATATTCTACTAAATTCCCATCATCATTCTTTTTCTTATAGTCTATATCAATACTTACTTGTAATATCTGCTTTGGGCCTTTCGCGGAATCAAGATGAAGTACAATTGCCGCCCCATCATATTCATCATATTGTATGTTTAGCTTATCATTGATAATATTTTGAAATTCTGATTCAGTGAGTCTATATCCAACTGTATTAGGCTGATCAAATTTTTTGATATCATCGCCTGGCTTCATCTTTAATCTCCCTATTCCTTTTAAACGATCTACAATTAAGTTAACGTATGAAACATCAAGATTGGAATCTGGACTTTGTACCTGCCCATTTTCATACATTATATTTGTACTATAAACGGTTTCTTTTTTATAATTTTTATTTGTCCCTGTTTCATTTTTATTCTCTATGTCAGTAGCGATTGTTTGTGTTGTCTCCCCATATAAACTTTTATCTTTCGTATTATATACACCTTCCGTAGTTTGACGGATTGTTTTACTATGCTCTCCATCTTCTTTTTCTTCATACCTACTGTATATACCTCTTTGGGTCACATATGCATACCCATCATCACTCGCAGACATAACCGTCTTCATATCCCCTTCATCCAACGCCTTTACAAATCTCTCATAGTCTATTTTCGTTTCTCCAAAACCACACCCACTAAATAAACTCGCAACTATCGTCATAACTATCATCACCTTAGCTTTCTTTTTC
The DNA here is from genome assembly GCF_016483395.1 of Bacillus cereus group sp. N21. Taxonomy (NCBI): domain Bacteria; kingdom Bacillati; phylum Bacillota; class Bacilli; order Caryophanales; family Bacillaceae; genus Bacillus; species Bacillus cereus group sp. N21. Next base: position 121,378 of record NZ_JAEHBX010000005.1, on the reverse strand, counting down.
AATTTCATACAGTCACCTCGTTCGTTACTCTTGGCATTTTGAGTTTCATAATGCTTCCTTTTTGGTAGTAATACACTTCGTCTTTCCCTAAAGATGCTTCGTTACTTACGTATTTCACATTGAAGACACTTTGGTCGTTTAATTGCATTGCGATGATGCCCGCTGTTAGTTTACTTCTCATTTTCATCGGTAAGGCATCTCGGTTTCGATCCATATAGTCATGATGTCCTGCTAGGACGAAGTAAATACCAACTGCACGAGATAGATCCATTAAAGTTGTTGCGTCGTCTGTTTCTAAGTAAACAAGTCTGCTAAATTCTTCAACGTTTGTCATAATGATAAGTTGTTTTGTAAACACTGGTATTTCTCTTCCTTCTTGTCTTGCCTGTGATAATTCAAGAGATCGTTCACGAATCACTTCCATCCAGTATTTCACGTGAACGTTTACTTCATTTTCTTCTACGATGTAATGAGTCACATTGTCTTTATACTGAACGAAGCTATACTCCGCTGTATCTACTAATGTTATACTCTCAAAATAGTCTTTATTCATTTGGGAGAGTATACTTGATATGACTTGTTTTCTAATACTATCATCTGCACTGTAAACCATTAAATGATCATTAACTGCAATATCATGCGCAACGACTTCTACATTTGTGAAGTCAAGTCCCAGTGGAACTTTTCCTGCTTGTAATGCTTTGGTAACGTCCTTGTTTTTACGATATGTTACAAGATCAATGATTTCTGGCATCATTGGAATTGCCTTCGGACGTTCTCCATCCCATTCTTGATCCATTTCACTTGCTTCTTGTTGCAATAATTGAATTTGTTGTAATTCATCTTCTGCTTTTGTTGGTAACACTGACTGGAATAATGTCGGTGAATCTAGTTTTATAATTGCTCGTCCTGCCATTTCTTCCACTTTTACATCAGATCGACCTACAATGCCTGAGATTTCACTTTGATCAATCATATATAGACATGTTTGCAATTTAATATTGTTATATAGCTGAATACGCAGTGCATTTTGTCGACCTGCACTAATTAGTGTATGAATACCTAAGCTTGCGCCATCGCGAACAATTTGTATCATTAACATTTCAAAGTCTTCGTAAAATCTAGCTTCTTTTACCGCATCGTAATTATCAATCGCAACGATGATATTCGGCATTTGTTTACCGCTAGCTTTTTCATACATTTCTATGCTTGCAACGTCATATTCACTTAACATACGTTTACGTTGTTTCATCTCTTGCGTTAATCTTTCAACTAATTTTAAGCACTTTTCTGCTTCGTCAATCGTAATCGTATCCGCAACATGTGGCAGTCCCTTTAATGGTAAGAGACCATTCGTACCAAGGTCTACTAAATACACATGCAAATGCTCCGGGCTATTTTGACGCGCTACATCCATAATGACTGATTGTAAGAACGTCGATTTACCGTAACCTGGACTTGAGAAGACGGCTACATGTCCATCTTTACTTATGTCTAATGTTAATGGTGTTTGTGATTGTAATTCAGGTTGGTCTAGTAAACCAACTATTGCTTGCAATGGTTTCTTTGCTTCATTCCATGCTTCTTTAAAGTGCACTGGGTGTAAGTCTTGCAGGAATATTTTTTCTGGAAGCGGTGGTAACCACGGTCTTGCGAGCGCTTCAATTTGTCTTTCTTCTGTATAATCATGAATATAATCGATAACTGCATCAAGTTCAGACGGCACCGTCGCAATCTCTTTGTTATCTCCAAGTCCACTTAAGTCTTCACTTAAGATTTCATATTGACCTAAGTCGTTGATTGCATAAATTGTTGTATCGAGACGATCTTGATCATCCTTATCTTCCACGTAATCAGCACCGCTCCATGCAGATTGGAATAGTTCATAGATTTCATTATTTCCGACCTGTAAGTACGCGCGTCCTGGCAGTGTAATTTCTGCTGCGTCAGGTGTTTTTAATATTTCATTACTGTCTGATGTATTTTGCACTTTAAGCGCTAGTTTAAATTTCGAGTTACTCCAAATTTGATCGTCGACAACCCCAGTTGGCTTTTGTGTAGCCAGTATTAAATGAATACCAAGAGAACGCCCGATACGCGCTGTTGAAACTAATTCTTTCATAAAGTCTGGCTGCTCTGCCTTAAGCTCCGCGAACTCATCACTAATTAAGAATAGATGCGGCATCGGCTCTGTTACAGCGCCTTCTTTGTATAATTTTTGATATTGGTTAATATGATTCACATCATTCTCGCCAAATAAGCGTTGGCGTTTTTGTAATTCTGCCTTAATCGAAGCGAGTGCACGCATACTTTGCGCACCATCTAAGTTCGTAATCGTTCCTAGTAAGTGAGGTAGATTTCTAAATAAGTTCGCCATTCCTCCGCCCTTATAGTCAATTAATAGAAACGCAACTTCATAAGGATGGAAATTGACCGCAAGAGATAGAATATACGACTGAATAATCTCTGACTTACCAGAACCTGTAGTACCAGCAATTAACCCGTGTGGTCCGTGTGCTTTTTCATGTAAGTTTAAGTTCACAAGATCTTCTTTACCGCGAAGGCCAAGCGGAACAGCTAATGATTTATGAGCGGCATTTTTTGCCCAGCGGCCTGTAATATTTAGCTCGTTCACTTTTTCAACGCCATACATTTCTAAGAATGTAACACTTTCTGGAATACTATTTTTCAAGTTTTGCAGGTGATTCAGTGGCGCAAGTGCTCTAGCTACATCTTCTAAATTAAATCCTTCTGGAAAATGATCCGGTGCGAACTGACGATTTACAAGTTCCCCTTGTTCTAAGATGATATTTCCTTTTTTCGAGTCTCTTATGTCAACAACTGTCTTCACATGCTCCGGTAAGCTTTGCATCACATCTTGAACGAATACGAGTGATACACCTAAATCACTTGGATCTTCATTAAAGAATTCCATTACAACGTGATCTAAGATGAGTTTTTCATCCGTTATAAGGACAACATAATGCGGTGAAAAATGTATTTTTTCACTTGAATTGCTTTTTTCATCTATTTTCAATTTTCGTTCTTTCAATATTTGATACAAACTATTCAGTACTTGGTCTCGGCTTCTATCATGATATACAAAACCACGTACATTAATATCACGTACACTTGCATGAGGCAACCAGCGCATCCAGTCCCACTTCTTCTTCTCCTCTTCAGGAAAGACCGTAATAAACTGCAAGTCATAATAACTATGGAATAAAGCTGTTTGCATCACTAATAGTTGTAATTGTTCGAGCACTAACGAACGCTGCCCAATATATCCAACTGGTCCATTCATTAAATCTGTTACAACCGGAACATCGGCTTGAGAAAGATATTGCTGTCTTAGCTCACGTGCCATGGCAATAAGCTCGTCTTTAAACTGGCTAAATTCCTCTTCATTAAATTCAATTTCAAAACTAGTATCTACATTCCCTTTTCCCACTCGGTATGTTAAGAAATCATGATGCATGATTGTTTTTTCATATATACGAGGGTTCACTTCTATCGCCATTTCTCTAATTTCGGTAACATCTGGATAATGATAATGAAGTGCATGACGCTGTTTCTCACTTTCAGCATGTAAATCCTTTGTTTTTTGCATTAAGTATTCTCGATAACTCTTATCTCGCTCGGCAATATCAATTTTGTATTGCTTTAAGTTTTTTATGTACGATGTGATCGAAACAACGACAGTCACGACTGTCATTGCTAGCGATGCGAAAATAAATAAACCGTATGATTGAAATATAGATAACATGACAGTTACCACAATCATTACGAGAGATGGAACAATAATCCTTGCTAGATGCTCTGTTGGTTTTGATGGTTTTGATGATGGTTTTGCAATTATCATTTTTTCAACTGGCTCACGATAAATAATCCGTGGTGAACGATGATAATCTGGATACTCATCATGATAAAAGCTGTCCGCTTCTAGTAAACGAGGTAATGTCGATTCTACCCGTTTTTCTGCTGCGAATATTTGAACATCTTCACTTCCAATTTGAATTGTTACGCCATCAAAATACAAGTGATCTCCAGCTTCTAAATTCGCTGTACCTTCCAATTTAGAATAATTATGAAAGACGTTCCCCTCATACACGTTAATTTTAAACGGCTCATCTAATGTTTCACGAATGAACAGAAAATCTGTAGTAGCATCATGAACTGTTATATCATCGTAGTCATTTTTACTAATTGCTATCGAATATTTCGTTGATGTATCATATACAATTACTTCTTCTACAGTTGCAATCCAAATGCGCATAGCCTTGTTATTCTTTAATTGAATTGTATTCGCCTTATTAAAATAAAGGACCTGCTCTCCTATCTTCCAAGCTTCTAATTCGCTATCCCAATTTAGCAAAAGTGATTCATCTAAATCAAAGTCAGTAATATGATTTGACCATTCTTTCCCAACCGTCACTGTAGGACGTTCGGATGGATGTAAGCGGCATTTATGTAATCGATTGCCGTAACTTAGTGCAAGTAGTTGCTCCATACTTCTCCACTTCTCCTTTTGTTCGCTCTATCTGTAAGGAGTTTCCATACATATATATCCATTTTGATTTTCCAACATATAAGTCGCTGCTATGAAAAATAAAAGGTATCCTACACTCGTTTTCTCTTTTTGTTTTCACTTAGCATGGGCTCCATGGACGGACGCTCTTTCCCACCTAAAAAGAAAGGGTTTATGTCGGTTTTTCATTTTGTATTTATATAGATTGGATATATACGTACTCCCTATCTTTTCTTGTTGTTTATATACCCATTTTCATATAGATTCAGCAAAAGTCTTCATCCTTTTACTTTGCTTTTTTTGTATTAGATATATCTTTTTCATTGGATGAATCACTATATTTTTTCTTATATTCATTCAATTGTTGTTCAAATGTTTTTAGCTTTTCATCGCGCTCTTTTCCTGGTAAATCCGGATTATTTTTCACTGCTTCTATTTGTTTAATTAAGCCATACATGATTAATTGTGGATCATCCACACTTTTCGCTAAATCTAACGATTTATCAAAATTACCTTTTCCGTTGTAAATCCAGTACAATAAATACTTTTCATCACTTTTTAAAGTAACATTTTTCATAATTGCTGCTTTTTGCTCATCAGATAATTTCTCTACTTTCAAGTAGGAATACGCTAACTCATATTTAGATGCTAGCGGTAATGATTCAAACTCTTCCTCATTCAAATTACTAATTACCTTATCGTAATCCGTTGCTAAGAAATTTTTATTAGCTTCTAGAAGTGTATTTTGATACGGCACTTTCATAAATGTGTAGTAAACGACTGGTGCTGCTAAGATAACTGTAGCTGCCGCAAATGAAAATGCTAAGTATTTAAATAATTTAAACTGCTTTTTCGGAACAAGTTGCATTGTTTTTTCTGCTTTTGCTTGCTCCTTTAAAAAATTCACTTCGATAAACTGTTTCAGTTCCTCAAAGCTTTCCATGTTGACCACATTCTGTTCAAATGTAGTTTCTTTTGCGCTTTCCAATAAACCAGCATATAGATCATCATAACTATGTTTTTTGGAAAACAAAGCAATAATAAAACATTTGTAGTGGAGTAAAAATTGATTTTCTGTTAGTGGTTTGGGCGGGGCAATCTCTCGAATTCCGCGATGTATAATAAAAGGCATTAAATTTGCATCAAATACTAAATTATCCGGGTGTAAAAAGAAAGTTATTCTTCTATGCAAATACTCTTGAAAATGAGATAGATTTCGGATTAAACGTAATTTCTCATTTCTTTCTAATTTCTTTACATCTTCCCATTTCAATAATTTCTTTTCTACCGTATATGTAAAAGTAAATGTATCATCATGCTCTTCTATTGTTACTGGTAGAAACATTGATGATTTTTCCGTTAATAACTCCAATTGACGGGTATCTTTTACTTGCGTTTGAGATTTAGCAAGTTCTAATTTCCAAGTATCTTCTTCTATTTCAAATCGATACTCCATTGAATCAATCTGAATTGTTTTCTCCGTCATGTTCTTCCTCTTCTCCTTTTCACCATAAACCTATTCTGATTTTACGAATTCACTTGAGTAGGTTACATGCTGCGTTCATGATTATGTAATTTATATTACTTGTAATATATCTCCATCTGTTACTTGGTGATCTACCAATCTATCATCATCTGTTAATAATAACGATTTATTCACAACTTTAATTACGTAGTTTGATGTATCGTATTTTTCAATTTTTAATGTTTCAATTAAATTTTTAAGCAAATATTTAACAGACTGATGATTGGGGATTCGTAAATCGTATGTATTTCCATTCCATTTATGAAAATCAACAGTGACGTTAATATGTGTCTGTATAGCCATTTGTGATTCTCCTTACATCCAAATTTTCCGAATGATGATTCCAAATCCAATAAAAATGAATATAACGCCAATAATAATTAATCCAATCAATGTCGGACTAATTGACTCTTCTGTTTTGGCTTGGCTATGATCCATTTCACTAGAACTTGCTCTCACGTTATAGTTTTTTGAAAACAAACTCTTCTGTGTGTCTTTCATTTTATCTATTTTTTTCGTATTCAAAAATAAAGAGTCATTCAACTCTTTCATTTCTTTCTTTTCTTTCTTTTGTTTTTCATTAATTTGTTTTTCAACTTCTTCATTAAATAATTGAATTGCTGCTTTATCGAGCTCTGTCTCTTGCTGTCCTTTTTCATTTCTTTCTTGGTTATCTTCATGTAGCCGATCTACTTTGAAATCAAGTTTACCATTATCATTCAGGTAACTGTCTGCTGCGCTACCCATGAGGGGCGCAGCAAACAAGAAAAGAAAAAAGACAAATGATAATCTAGCCAGCTGTATGCATTGTTTCATCATCGTCAATTTTTTCCTCCCACCTTTTATGCCATACAAATAGATTGATAATAAATCCAACAATTGCTATTACAAGAAGGACTGCGAAAGTGACATGACCATCATTTTTACCACTTATAAAATTATTTAAGAAATCTTCTATATATTGAAGTGGTGAAAATTCACGTAACTTACCAAGATATGATGTCTTAGTTACCTTAACTCCAACAGCTTCTGTTAAAAATAGATACAGACTTAATGATGTTAATAAGATAAACATGCCTATCATTTTTGCTTGGCGTAATAGATATGTTGAAACGAAGACAAAAGCCATCATTGTAATTGTTATAAAAGCAATCCAAATTAACCTTTGATTTCCGCTGAATTCTAATAATTTCCCAGCGATGATACCAATTATAACTCCTTCAACAATAGCTATTCCGAATGTAATTGCCGTGATTGGTAAGTTCATATCTAAAATTGATGATTTTTCTTCAAAATCATCTTGTTGATGACGCTTTCTTTCCTGATTCGCAATAGCGTATGACGTAAATAAAGAAACAATAAAACATACTAATACAATTAAATATGGTGTAAAGGCATTGCCTGCTGTAATAACACCGTCATTTTGTTTTAAAACTGGATTCGCTAAAAACTTGTATAACTGTTCATTCTGACGTTCGCCAACACGGCTATTCGCTAATACTTTACTGAAGTTTTTCGCGAATGACTTATCATCCGATACTTTATCAGTTAAATCGTTTAATAATGTATCAGCTTTTGACACCATCGTTACACCGCTGTCTTGAATTTCTTTTGCTTGATTATTAATTTGATCAAACGTTTTATATACCTCGTCAGAAGCTAGCAAAGTACCTTTCGAACTTTCAGCTAACGATTGACTCTGTGTCACTAATGATTTCAATCCAGTGTCTAATGCTAATATAGCTGTCTGTTCTCCTTCACGACTACTTGCTATTGTTCTTTGTTCCTCCATCAGTTTTAGACTACCTTCACGCCACTTCATTGCACCGTTTAAATACTCAGCCAGATTCGTATTCATTACATTAGCTTGTTCTGATGTTTGTTTTAATGTTTCTGCCAAACGGTCTGAATTTTGGTTAACATTTTTAGCTAAGAGCTGCAAATCATTAATTTTTTGTTTTACTTGATTCATCTCAGATGTTACTTCCGCCTGAATTTCAGATGAAACAAGACCTGTAATGATATCTAACACATTTTGTTTATTTAACATGTAATAAAGAGATTTTGATGTGGCAAGATCTTTTAAAGCTTGTTTTTCTAACTTTCCTGATAAATCTTCTGTTTTCATATCAAGCCCATAATACAGTTCATATAAGCCTGATAATTCTTCATAATTTTTCACTGTGTTCACAGCGTCTTTTATTAACCCCTCAGATGATGCTGGAGATAAAACTTCCATTTTTTGATGAACAATATGATCATTAGTACGTTCTATTGTTTCAACTTTTTTATCTCCCTCACCCGGATTAGTTGTACCACCGCCTGGGTCTGTTGTGCCACCGCCTGGGTTTGTCGTACCACCGCCTGGGTTTGTTGTGCCACCGCCTGGGTTTGTTGTGCCACCACCTGGCTCTGTTGTGCCACCACCTGGGTTTTTATTTCCATCTTTATTTGGTTCTTTTGTTCCACTACCAGTCTTACTATCTGTCAATTGTTTAATTGAATGTACTGGCGTTTTTGTGCGATTTGTCAGTTGGACAACTTGATTACTTTGTTTATTATTTTCACTAGTTGTTTCTTGTCCCTCGGTCGGAGGATCAACTGGCTTCGTTTCCGTTGGTGTTTTTTCATGCGTATGAGCTAAATTCCATTTCCATGTTACTGGTGTAAAAACATCAATCTTTGCGTTTTCATCCGACAATTTGACACGCACACCAACAGATAATTCTCCTTCTTCTCGAGAAGGCAGCTTGACACTCCCATTACTTAAATAGTCTGCAGTATAGTCTTGTCCGTTAATCATTAATGCTTCCGTACTTGAATACAGTTCAAATCCCTCTGGAAGTTGTAAATTAAATGTTTGCTCTGCATCCATTTTTGCAACTTTTTCTTTATCTTCAAAAATAATTCCATCAGTAGCTAGGCCTTTCTTAATATTCTTGATTGTATTTTCTAATGGAATATCGTTAGGGCCTTCATAACGGATGTTATTCTCTTCACCATACTTTTCAGAAACTTTAACTACATTTTTTAGCTGCGTCTTTGTCTCATCAGGTAATGTAAGTCTATCAATTTCTTCAATATCCATACTTGCTAACTTATTGATTAAACTTTTAATCTGTTCGTTAATTTGATTGTCTGGCTGTTGCATTAAGGTATTTAAATATATCTCTTTTGTGTTATTACCCGAAAGTTTTGCTTTTAATTTCTCATTAATTGTTTCTTGAATATTCTTCTTGAGCTTATCTGCTAGTTCTTCATCATAGCTTTTCATTTTATTTGTGACATCTGCTAAATACTGTTGAATTGCTGTTGAGTCAGTTAAAGCATTAGATTGTTTATCTGAGTCATTGAAATGGCTTGCGATAACTTTATTCGCCGATTCCAATGCACTTAATTGCTTTAGCACATCATTTGTACTAAGGTCACTGTTAAATTGATTAAGCTGATTTGAAAAATTATTTGCTAACAAATTATTGCCTGTTTGCAAATTTTGAAGATTATCGAAACCACCTAAATAGGTAGCATTCGATTTCGCACCCTCATCGATTGTTTGACCAAATCTTTGTAATACCCCTTCAAACCCTTTAAAGCTATTAACAGAGACACCTGTATAATCTTGTACTGTTTTAAATTGCTGTGTATAGTTTGCCAAAGGACTATGTACATCTGTTTTATATACTTTCATGTGGGCTTGTTCTTTATCTACGATTGTCCCAACATTATCCTGTGCAGCTTGTAATTTCCCAATTATGCTAGCAAAATATACATCTATAATACGTCGATTAAAATCTTCTAAAATCGATGCGGCTGTCTTTTCCGCTTCTGTTTTTAATTCTTTATTTCCAGTTGCATTTACTTTATAACTTAATGTTAGTTTCTCTGGTGCTTCAGCATGAATTGAAACAGCCTTTCTAGAAAAGTCATTCGGAATTACAATCATCATATTATAGTTATTGTTTTTCAAACCATTTTCTGCAACTCCACGACTGACCACATACCATTGTTGATTATTGTCTTTATTAATATTTTTTATAAACTGATCTCCAAATGCTATTTTATTTCCTTCAAATACCGTCCCTTGATCCTCGTTTACTAAAGCAACCGTCATTTTTGGAGTGCTTTTTTCATCTTCTTTTTTTAACTTTTTATTTAAAGCTAAATAGGAAGTCCCTGTTGCAAATACAAGTGCTAAAATGATAAACAACAAGATACTCCACTTAATTTTTTTCAATACTTATCACTCCTGCGAATAAAAAAATCTAAAAATAGCCTATTATACATAAAAATTAAAATTCATCCTTTTCTTAAAAGTAAGTTAGCCATACAACAGAAGTCGCATGGCTAACTTTGAAACCTTCTTTTTATGTAGAGAATATCAACGTTTCTTATTTCAAGCCGAAATTACGTGATAACTCTTCATCATGAGAAGCAACAGCCTCTGCAGTTTTGGTAAGTTGAACATCAATCTCATGTAATAATTGTGAGAAGCTTTCTACTTTTGGTCTTAAATCGTTGAATTGTCGATCAAAACCATCAAAAGCACGGCCTTCCCATTCTCCACGTAATTCATTTTGTAATCCTTGTAATTTTCCAAGAATATCTTTAATTTCATCAGAGCTTCGTCCGTATAGTTTAGCTTTTGATTTTAGCTCCTCAGGACTCATACGAATTTGTCCAGCCATTAAATTTTCCCCCTTAATAATGAATGAATTGGTTAAATTGATAGAATTTACTAAAATTCAATTCTACTTGGATAATTATAGAATAATAATAAAAATTTGAAAAGGGATTTTTTTCACTTTCATGGAAAAATTTTATAAATTTTATTTATTCTATTTATTTATATATACAGATATAATTCAACATTTAAGCTTCAATGTCATAACTACTTGCCTCTCAACAAATCCAAATTCTTTATACATCTCTTTGGCGAAATTCCCAGCGAATACATTTAAACGTATTTCTTTATACTTTTCTTGCAATCTATCGATTCCTGCTTTCATTAGTTTTCGGGATAACCCTTTTCCTCTATACGCTGGAAAAATATATAATTCATAAATGAATCCCAGTCTTTCTCCTGAAAAATAATCTGTATTCTCTCCAATTAAAATCCATCCTGCTAGCACATTCTCTTGTTTTACAACTAAATAATACGCTCCTTTATCTAATAGAGGCTGTGTAATCTCAATCGCTTTTTCTTGGCTTAACTGACACGTTTCTTTTGTTCCTTCAAAGAGTGATTGTGCTGCAAAATTTAATATTTGCTGAACTTCCTCTTCGTTCGCCTTTTGAATCATCCTTTCATCCTCCTATTCCTTCGCCTTCTCTTTCTACAATCGGCATTCGGATATTATTTTCTAGATTCTCTGACTCAATTACAATTGTCATAAGCCCAGTTTCAGTAGTTGTTTTATGGAATTCCCCTTTATTCCAGAAAACAGCTTGACCCGGGTGCACTTTCTTTTTCTTTTTATCTGCGCCACAAACAAGTCCTTACCCTTGCACAATTAGAAGAAGCTGAGAAACAACTGCTTCATGATACCCGATTATTCCTTTTGGTTGTAAATGCATACAACCAATATGTACCTCTCCTTGATGTTTTACTATTTTTGACATAATAAAGTTAGAATGAAACACTGATATGTGATTCCCTGCCATTTCACCGAAATCGAATATCTTCATCTCTTCTCCTCCTAAACCATTTACTATACATGTAACACCATTCTTACCGTTTGCATCATGTGTCCCTCAAAGTCTTCTTCAAACTGTTCTAAATCGGCGAAACCTTTCGCTTTATAAAACGTTTTTCCTTTTTCATTTTCCGCTTCTACACAAATATAAATCTTCTTAACACCGTCTAAAACCGCGATACCTCTTTGCAATAAAGCCGTCCCAATTCCTTTTCCTTGATGCTCCGGTAATAAATAAATAGCCCCTAATTCTGCTTCATTTTGATGTTTTACAGGTGAAAAATTAGCAAATCCAACAATTTGGTCTTCTACTTCTGCTACGAGTAAGTATGAATGTTCTAAACGTCGTTTCATTATTTCATTTGAATATGCTTGCTTTAAAAATTTATCTTGAATTCCCTGTGGAATGATTCCTTTATATGTATCATGCCAAGCTATTTTTGCCACTTCTTGTACAGCTGTAATGTCCTCTACATTCATTTCTCTAACTACATACGTCATATCGATGTCTCCACTCCTTTTAAATTGTATTCTGCTACTATGCTACAAGAAGCTGAATTCCGATTTTCATAGTTCACTTTAATTAACTTTAAACTTTCTACAACTGCCGTTTGTGCACGAAAACCTTTATATACAAACTCCATTACACGAACAAATTGCTCCCACTCTAAACGATTGGCAATTGTACAATGTGGTACCCACTTCTCAGATACATAATACGACTGTGCCTGATCATGAAAATCCGTAAAATGATTATGAAACGATTGATGCAACTCTAGTAATCCCTTTGTTACTGTTGGCGCCAGAAAGATTGTTCCATTTGTAGGGAAGGTGCCAACAGAAGAAAATCCAACTCAAAAATGCTCTACACTCTCTGTAAACTTTTCAAGTTCATGTCTATATGCTTCTAAATCCAAAGCATGGTAATCAGCTAATGTAATATGAGGCTCTAAGCCCTCATTATGTACAATGTCCGTTAGTCCTTCCCGAATCTCTTTCACGTGCTTTGAAAACTTCTTATCAAATGTAGCAATAACGGCGTACATCTTTCTTTACTCCTTCGCTTCTCTTAATGCTTCCCACTCTTCACGAATCATTCCCATTCGAATAGAATCATAATATGTCCCATTATAGTAACGACATTTTCGCATTCTACCTTCTAACTTCATCCCAATTTTTTCTGCAACTTTCATCATTCGTTCATTTCCAGACCAAGTCGTTAATCCAACCCTACCAATCTCCATATTTTCGAATAATAAATCACTATATAGTTGCAAAGCTTCTGTACCATAACCTCCATTCCAATATGCTGGGTCATAAATGGCGATCCCTATTTCTAACCAGCGTGACGCCTTATATTCCCAATAGAAACCAACTGTCCCAATTATTTCGTTATCGGTTTCAATAATAAGTTGCGACAAAGGTTCCTCTTTTAGCTTAACTTGCAAACTTCCCTTATACACCGGATATTCTTGAATAGAAAATGGAAAGTATGGTGCATCCCACTTTTTCCACTCAGGGTTTTCTTCTTTGTATATTTGTGAATATAAAGAATTTATATCTTTCTCTTCTATTTTTCTTACTATCACTTTTTTACCTTGTAAATATATCTGTTCCATATTGCCTCCTATGCTATCAAGTAGAATATTAGAATTTAATGTATCACTAATAACAATAATATATATTCTTCTGAAAAATCAAACAATAAATCTCGCTTTGTTGTATAATATTGTAAAAAGATGGCGGAGGGATTTGATGTTACATAAAATATCTCAATTCACAATAAAACTTTCATCGATTGTTTTATCACTCTTACTATTATTAAATTTACCTTATTTATTTATCACTCAAGGGGGATTCACCTTTCAGCCGATTCAATTTTTCAAACAGATTTTTACTATGTTAAAAGAGGTTTTCTCTCCCGATTCTCTTATAGTTCTATCATCAGAAGCGAAGTTCGGTAATTTCAAAAAAACACCATTATTTCCAACCGTATTAGAACCTTACATATATTCATTTACTGTTTTGTTTGTAGCTTTCGTTCTTGCACTCTTTATTTCATCTAGCATGGCGTTTTTCTATTTTTTAGCAAAGGATTCTATCAAAAAGTGGATTAACAGATTTATTTTTGTATTAGAAGCTATCCCTGATATGATGATGATGATTTGCTTACAAATGTTTTTCATTTGGCTACTTCAGAAATTCGGGGAATCTCCTGTCACAATTATTTCTTTTAATGAAAATCGCGCTTATTTACTTCCTATTTTATCTTTAGCGGTTTTACCTACATTACAAATGTTTCGGATGATGATTTTATATATAAAAGAAGAACATGGAAAACAATATGTAGAAGTTGCTTACGGAAAGGGCCTTTCATCAAGATATATACTGTGCATTCATTTATTCAAAAATATATCTATTCATTTCTTCCACCATCTAAAAACAATTTTCGTTTTCTTACTTTCTAATTTGTTCATTTTAGAATTTATTTTTAATATGCAAGGTATCGTTCAATTTTTATTTAGGAAGGCGTTTATTTCACCTCCCGCTACATTTATCATACTTATCATGATTATCTTACCGTTTTATATTATTTTTCAAATCACTTCTTTTATGATGAATAGGTGGCAAAAACAAATGAGAGGAGAAGTTATATGAGGTCTATTTGGAAATCAAAACGCTTTTTAATCGGATTCATTTATCTTTTTGTACTACTTACAGCTAGCTTTATTTATAGTTGGTTCTTTAAAGATAGCATACCAGAAGCACCTCTATTGCTTTACAATGACAATAATGAATTACTTGGCAAGGCACCCTTTTCGCCATCTTTAATGCCACCTTTTGGCTCTGACCGTTTTGGAGAATCTATTTTCTTACAAATTTTAGAAGGAGCGAAATTTACAATTTTATTTGCTATCGCAATTAGTTTATTACGTATTTTATTTGGAACATGTATAGGTATTCTATTAAGTTTATACGCTACAAAATTCAAAAGATTTTTCCAGGCATGCTCAGAAGTTTTTTATTATATCCCAACTTTATTTAGCGCATTCATACTCATCACGCCAATTAATCTTGTAATCACATCAAATGCGGATCGACTAAGTCCAAATATCTCATTTGCACTTTATCAAGCTATTATACTCATTTTTATCGCTCTCCCTACAATTTCGTTATATATTTCATCAGAAATTGATGAATTTATGAAAAAAGATTATATATCGAGCTCACAATTAATGGGGGCAAGTCGTTTTCATATTATAAAAAAACATTTACGAGTCGTATTGCTCGACCGCGTATTTTTGTTATTTATGGAACATATTGTCCAAACACTCATACTCATGATCCACTTAGCATTACTTAACATTGTAATCGGCGGGATACAAATGAAAGAAATGGACGAAGGTCAGTTCAAACCTGTTTCACTCTCGAATGATTGGGCGGGCCTTATTGGACTAAATCGTAATGAAATGAATCTTTCATTGTGGATTATTTTTTATACTCTCGCTACATTCTTTATTACTATTCTTTTTATTAAGCTCATGACACTTGGGATTCAAGATGCACTTAAAGTAAGAAATTCACAAATTGTAGCAGTTCAATCTGTTCAAGATCAAAAAACATTTGTTAAAAATAAAGATTCTTTTTCATTTGCTTCTCTAGAAGAGAAAAGTAGTTCTTCGCTGCATTTATAAAAAAATTAAATTCCTTATCATGATCATCTAAACTTTACGCTCTCAAAGTCTACAAAATAAAAAAACAGGAGGGAAATTCCCTCCTGTTTTTTAGCTATATACTTTTAATTCCTTCCCATTCACTTTAAGAAGAAGACCCTTCTCTATCCAACCTTCCACACCATCTTTTTTGATTAAATCATATCCCGTACAGCTATCATCAATAAGCGAAACAATATCACCTTTCCTTACACTTATTTGTGCACAAGAAATATCGGTTTTAACAGTATAATCACCTGCCTCATTTTGCTTTATATATTCATTTTTAACATATAATCGTTTATTTGTTTCTACTTGTTTGCATATTGTAAAATCATCATTTTTTTCAACTGGTACAATATGATAATACGGATACGTGACTCCACCTTGTATCATTGGTTCTGCGTTAAAATCTGTTAAAATTTCATATTGTGGAAAATGATCTACATATGTATATGAAAACACATCTTTAGAACTTGATCTATGAATGATAAATGCATTTAATTGTCCCGCTTCTTTAATAGTATTTCCACCATCAATCGCAATTATTTTTTTGTTTTCATCGATAACTGGATTATTAGAAGGTGCCTCTTCAGAATAATTAGCAACAGGCCAATGCCCAACTACTACATACTTATTTGCGCGATGTGATTTAGTAAAAAACTCCGGCATGGCAATCGCATTTTCCCGTTCAGTCTTCTTCCAATCTTCTATATCTTCAAGTCCTGCGTGCAGAAAAAGATAGTCATCTGTTTCAATAGCAGTTGGTAATTCCATGAGCCAATTCATCTCTTTTGAAAAACAGCTCATTAATATATCTTTTACCTCACCGATATCCGTCTCTTCATTAATATGAAAATCTAATTGGTCAAGCCATTCATTAAAGATAGAATGCTTTCTCGTACATAAATAGTTTATTAACCCAGGATTTTCATTTAAAAGAGCCTCAACCAAAGCTTCACAATTCCCTTCAATAACATGTACCTGTTGATTCTGTGCTGACAGTTCCATGACATAGTTTACAACACCTATACTATTCCTTCCTTTTTCACAAAGATCACCATTAATAATTAAATAATCCTCTGCACTAAAATTAACTTCGCTTAATAGTTTCTTAAGAAGCTCTAGCTCTCCATGAATATCAGAAATAACAATAACTCTTCCTTCGTTTAGAATTGATATTTTCTGTATTTTATCCAATATAAACGCCCCTTTTTTCATTTACAGCTTGCTACATATTTAAATGTTCCTTTATCATTTCATAAACATAATTCGACAAAATACCTTATTATACCTTATTTCTATTATAACAAAAAATAGCAGATTCTATATCTTATCACATTTAGAATCTACTATTTCTCTTCTCTATTGTAACTCTTTACAAAAAGAATAACATACCTTATTATATCCTTCTCTTTCATAAAATCTATGTGCTTCAATTCTTGGAAACGCTGATGTCAAAACAACAGAACTACATCCCTTTTCTGCTCCCCACTCCTCTATATATGATAATAATGCTTTACCATATCCTTTGGAGCGATGAGCTTCTGCCGTTACAAGGTCATATACAAAAACATGTTTCTTATTATAAAAATTCGTACATACCGTTACCCCAGCAAGGCTTACCACCTCATCTGCGTCATTACACAAAGAAAATAATTGATAGCGTTCCTCTTTCATCTGACGAAATAAAAATTGTGCTTCCTCTTTTGTAAGCGCAGTTCGTAATTGTTGTAAAACGGGTAATACCGCATCTAATTGATCTTCTGATTTTATTTCCTTAACATTCATCGCGAATCTCCCCTAACTATTTATAAAATTTTCTAAATGTTATATTATTATTATAAATAGAGACTGCCCTTTCCTTAAGTGGCAGTTCATCCCTTTTTTATAAGGCCAGTTTTAAAGGAGAGCGCATGCAATGGATTTAACCATTCCTCTACAATTAGAAAGTAAAACACCCATCTATATACAAATTTATGACTACATGAAACAAGAAATCTTAAAGGGAACGCTCCCTGCCGGAACACATCTCCCTTCTCACCGAAATTTAGCATTACAACTTGGTGTTAGCCGCATTACAGTCGAATCAGCTTATCAGCAGTTATCCGCGGAAGGCTATGTGGACAGTAAACCGAAGCGTGGTATATTTGTTACGGAAGTAGATGTAGATGTTATACCAAATAAACAACACGCTCCATTTTACCAATTTGAAAAAAAACAAACAGAACCGCTCTTTTTTGATTGTAGTCAAGGAAACATCGATCAAACAGCCTTTCCACTCTCAAATTGGAAAAGAGCACTACAAGAATGTTTACTCCAATATGAAAACGAATTATTTACAAAAGAAGATCCACAAGGAGAATATATACTTCGTACTCACATTGCAAAATATTTGTATCATGCTCGCGGGGTTCATTGCACACCTAACCAAATTATTATTGGTGCTGGTACACAACCCCTTCTTTGGTTACTTATTCAATTACTTGGGCAGCAAAAATCATACGCAATCGAAAATCCTGGGTTTCACCGCGTAAAAGCTATTATCCAAAGCTGCAGTCTTCCTTTTCATCCTGTTCCATTAGATGAGCAAGGAATGAACATTTCATCTCTCAATAATTGCGATGCGAATGTTGCTTATGTTACGCCTTCTCATCAATTTCCATATGGCATGATTATGCCTTTATCAAGGCGGCTTGAGTTATTAAAATGGGCTAATGATCGCTCTGGTTATATTATTGAAGACGATTATGACGGGGAATTTCGCTACGTTGGAAAACCTATTCCCTCACTGCAAGGGCTTGATACAAATGAACGTGTTATTTACATGGGAACTTTTTCAAAATCGTTTTTACCTTCCTTAAGAATGGGCTATATCGTTCTTCCTAATCATCTTTTGGAAGTCTATAAAAACTTAGGCGGCATTTTTAAACAAACTGTTTCTAAAATACAACAGCTTGCTCTTGCTAACTTCATCCAAAAAGGAGATTGGGATCGGCACTTAAACCGCGTTCGTACATTATATAAGAAAAAACATCATAAACTAGTCAAATCACTTGTGAATCAAATGGGCACTGGTGTTAATATACTTGGGGATCAATCTGGACTTCACATTGTACTACATGTTCATAACGGCATGAATGAACAAGAACTCATTCAATCAGCTGCTGAAAAACATGTAAAGCTTTACCCTCTATCCATATACGATCCAGTAAATAATTTGCAAGAAGAAGCTCATGTATTATTAGGTTTCGGAGGGATACCGATTGATGCAATCGAAACTGTTGTAACATTATTAAAAGAAGCTTGGTTTGCAAAAAAAAGCTGTTCCCTGCAGAAATAATTGCAAGGAACAGCTTTTTCACATGCCTAATCATTTGATGTTTGCCCTGAACGTGATGAGATACCTGGGCGTTTCACACCGGTTGTTTCCGTTGAATAAGAAGCTTCAATTATGGCACTTGAATCTACAGAGAGAACGAGATCTTTCATCTTTGGATAAATAAAACGGTTTGTAATACAATAGATAATTCTTTGGTGCTCTCCTAAAAAACCACCTTCTCCATGTAGATACGTAACAGAAAGTTGTAACTCCTTCATAAGAAGTTCACCAATTTCTTTATTTTTACTCGAAATAATCATGACACTCTTGCCTTGATTAATGCCATCTAATATAAAATCAATCATCTTCGTAACAATATAGAAAATTGCGAGTGAGAACATCGCTTGCTCAATTGAAAACAAAATAGCGACAAATACAAAAACAACAGCATTTACAGCAAGTAAAAATGTACTAATCGGCACTTTAAAATGTTTGTTCATCCAGACCGCTAACATTTCTGACCCGTCAATTGCACCGCCCATTTTTACAACAATTCCAACACCGATCCCAAATAATACTCCGCCGTACAATACGATTAGTAATTCAGAGGTTGTGATCGCTGGAAATGGCTTCAAATAAATTAATCCGAGGGTTGTTACAACATTTGCATAAGACGTACGAATAAAGAATTTTTTCCCCATTACTTTTGCAGTAAATAATAGAATAGGAATATTAAGTCCTAAAAACACACCATAAAGTGGTAGCCCAGCAACTTTATTTGCCATAATAGAAATGGCCGTTACCCCACCATCTACTAGTCCATTCGGTGCCAAAATCAACTCCAATGAGCCCGCTACAATAATCGATCCAATTGTTAATAATACATATTCAAATAATCTTTTCATTAATTACCCCCAAAACAGATATATTTCCTTAGTATTATCATACCTATAATTCTCTATTCTTGCAAAGAAATGGATTTATTTACACAAACCCGACACTAATTTGGAAATTTTTATATATTCTATTTCTAGGTGATATATAATGATTTTATCGAATTTTTAGAGAAAAGGAGTTTTCTTATGTTACAAAAGCTATTTACCTCTCCTATCCTATCTATAGACACGTTACACCCAGGTTATGAAGATCATGCAAGTGACGTCTGGCTCGTAAAAATAGAAACTGCAGAAGTCATCGTTCGATCTTCTAAAATGAAAACAGAACCGAACAATGATTTTTGGTGGGGATGTAAGCATCTATTCGGAATTGACCCAAGAAATGTACATACGCTAGAAACGATACACAAACAGTTGCAACAGTATACAACGCTCCCTATTCCGAAAATATTACAGAAGCATACATTAGAGCGAGAATATGTTGTGGTTGAGAAGTTAAATGGTCAAGTACTCAAATCCTTTATAGGACAATCTGATTCTGTTTTACACAATCTCGGAAAAGGTTTAGCCCAAATCCATAAATTCAAAGCAAATTTTGTAGGAAATCCGTCTGGAACTTTTCAAATTCCACTTCATAAGTTTCATCAACATATCATCGATGTAAGCAAACAACTTGTGGAGATGTTTCACTCTAATAATTCTAAAATTAATGACTCATTCGAAGTTTTCCAGTCACAACTTCATACACTACCGGTACCTCAGGAAACGACGCTCATTTTAATCGATATGGATCCAACTCAATTTTTAACAGATGGTGTAGTAATTACTGGATTAGTAGATACAGAAGCTTATGCAGTTGCGCCAAGAGAACTTGATTTTATCGGATTAGAATATGTATTTACAGAGAAAGAGGCCAACGCTTTCAGGAAAGGTTACGAGACAATTATGCCTATCCCTAATTTAGAACAATGCAGAGCACCGTACCGATATTTATATCGATTATTATCCGTTCAAGGAAATGTGGATTTAGAGGAATGGCTACAACACCCCGCCTTTTTCTAAAATACTCTTAAGGAGATTACAATATGCAGATTCAAAAAAAGAAACGATTATCAATGACTGAAATTCAGCACATTATAGATTTAGCTCATATTTGTAAACGAAACGATGGCGTCGATTATCCATCAGATTTACATGTTAATATTCTTAAAAGCCGAAAAAAAGATCAGGTAAACGATTTTCTTTTTTATAACAATGAACAATTAATCGGTGTGTTAAACATGTATGAATTTGAAAGACCGACGAAACTTGAATTCACAGGATTTGTCCACCCTCATTTCAGAAAACAAAAAGTAGGAACTACTCTTTTACAAACGGCCATGGAAGAAATACAACAACGAGATGTTGATGAAGTCTTGCTCATCATAAACGGGGCATCAACCTCTGGAAAAGAATTTGCCGAACAAGCTAACTTACCATACTTATACAGCGAGTACGGTATGGAGTTTCAGTTAGATACACAACAAACGACTATACAAAAACATACGATTGAGCTTATCCCTGTATCGACTGCGACATTTCTTACTCTTTTGGAAATATCTAGTAAATCTTTTGGCGATTCATTGACAAACACATCCTCCTGGTTACAAAAAATAATGTCTTCTCCTACTCACAAAGTATATATTTCTCTCATCCATAAACAGCCAATTGGGACCATTACAGTAAATAAACAAAACGGATTTACTTCCTTATCCGGATTTGCTGTTCATCCTTCTTATCAAGGAAAAGGATATGGAAAAAGCATTTTGCAGTACATCGTACATCAGCTATTAACTGAGGGAAGAACGAAGATTGAATTAGAGGTTGAAACTAAAAACGATAATGCTCTAAAACTTTATAAACAGTGTGGTTTTGAGATTACAACAAGGTATGATTATTATGATTTACTAAATTGAACTACCCCCACCTTCACTTCGTTTAGAGGAGGGGGTCTTCTCGGTTAAAATGAATTAGTAAAGGACTGAATCTTAGCGATTCAGTCCTTTACTAATTCATTTGTTTCTTAATATATTCACAACAGTAGTCGTTTCATCATTTTCTTTATATACGCGTGGAATTCTTCGATCAAGCATACAAGTCACTTCATAGTTAATTGTACCTAATGTATCCGCGATTTCTTCTACAGAAATTTCTTCCTCACCTTGTCTACCGTAGAAAACAACTTCATCTCCTACTTGTACAGGCATTGCTTTTGTAACATCTAACATTAACTGGTCCATACAAACGCGCCCAAGAACTGGTACACGAATTCCATTAATTAACGCATGCCCCTTATTCGACAGCTGACGGTTATACCCATCTGCATAACCAATTGGAACAGTCGCAATCCATTCTTCTCCTGTTGTTACATACGTATTCCCATAACTTACACCACGATTTTTTTTCGCGTGCTTAATATGAGCCACTTTCGACTTCAATGATAGTGTTGGCTGTAAAGAAACAACTGTATGATCTACTTCTTTCGAAGGATACATACCATAAATCCCGATTCCAACACGAACCATATTTTGAAATGTATTGCTTAGCTCCATTGATCCAGCACTGTTTGAACTATGGATATACGGAAGATGAATATCCATTCCCTTCGCTGTATTTACAGCTTTCTCAAATAAACTCGTTTGCATATTTGTATATATTTTATTAATTTCATCAGCTGTAGAGTAATGTGTAAACATACCTTCTATTTCTATATATTTCATATTTTTTAGTTCTTCTAAAAATGGCGCAACCTCTTCTTCTTGTAAACCAATGCGACTCATTCCTGTATCTATTTTCACTTGAATATGCGCTTTCTTTTCAAGTTGCTTAGCAATTTCATTGATACCTTTTAGATCCTCTATTCTATATACCGTCATCATAATATCATACCCAATAGCATCTTTAGCAACTTCCACTGGTGTATAACCTAAAACTAAAATCGGCACAGTAACTCCTGCTTCGCGTAGTTCGATTCCTTCATCTACAAAAGCAACAGCAAGTTGATTCACTCCTGCCTCAATTGCCGCTTTTGCGACTTCAACCGCCCCGTGTCCATACCCATTTGCTTTTACCGCTGCCATCATTGCAATATTTTTATCATTCACACGTTTTTTAAATTCTCTTACATTATGTTTTACAGCATCTAAGTTAACTTCAACAATTGTATCTCTTCCATATCTCGAACTCATGGGTCTAAACTCCTAACTCAATAATTGCTTTCCATTCTATTTCTCGTTTAATTATGACCTTTTACAATATAATACTTTTCATTTTCCTAGTCAAACTACTAGAATTTTCGGAATTTTGAATATGGATTAATACTCCTAAGACACTATTATATACGGAGATGAGGAGAATTACAATGTTTGTTCAAGCTGCATGAATCGATTTTAAGCCTCATCAAAAATAGATTGATTGTTAATGAAAAGAGAAGAAATCAATCCTACGAAGAGTATTAAGCCTAGTAAAACAAAAGTCTGAGAATATCCACCAATATCCATAAGATAAATAGAGATAACAGGTCCTATACTTGTTCCTAAAAATAAAATGAAAGTATAAATTGAAACTGCTATTCCCCTTGATTTCCCACCTAACTCTCCGACAAGAGTGACCAATGCCGGGACAGATAAAGCAATTCCGACAACAAAACATACGCTCATGATTATAAGAAAAGGAAGACTAGAAATAACCCCCAATGAGATTAAACTAAGAATGGCTATTAATAATCCTCCCTGAAGAACCTGCTTAACACCAAATCTCATTGTTAGACGCCCTGCAAGTGGTGAAAGCAACATTCCAAATAATCCAGCTAAGCGAACGTAGAGAATTTGATCTGCATGTAACTGAAAGTTAGACGAACTTAAATAGTTTCCTAAAACAGTATACATATTTACAAAAGCCATTAATAAGACAAATGCAATCATATAGCTTAATACTAAGTTTTTTTGCGTGAAGACCTTACCCATTTGTTTCACTGGTCCTAATATATCCGTGTATGATTGAGACGACTCTCCTCTTGGAAGAGAATAATAGATCCATAAAGCAGTAACCATATATACGCTACTAAGAAGAAAAAACACCATATGCCATCCAAAATACTGACTAATTACAGTACTCATAACTTGACCTACAATTCCTGCTACTAAAAAACCAGTGCTAACAAATCCTATGGTTGTAACTTTCTTTTCTACCGGAAACGATTCTACAACGTAAGCTAACGCTACTGGGGAGAAAGTAGCTGCCGCTATACCTTGTAACCCACGTAGCACAACAAGCCAAGATAGACTATTGACTAAGCCTAATAAGAAGGAAATAATCGCTAATCCAATTAACCCCATCAGAATGACGTTCTTTCGACCATATTTATCAGATATCGCACCAAATAGCAAACAACCAATCGCAAAACCGAGTGAAAACATACTACCAGTAATTGCAGATTGCGTTAATGAAACATGAAAAAAATCTGCGAATATCGGAATCAATGGAATTGTAACATAAAGACTTGACATAACTGCCATACCCGACCAGCATAAAACAGCTGTCATTAACGCATAATTCTTTATAGAATTCACTTCTTTTGAAATTTGCAACTTGAATCCTCCTCTTTAGTAAAGTTGTCATTTAAATTCATACTGTTTACATTCCGCGCCTCAAAAGTGCCTAAAATAAAATCATAAAAAATTATTGCTTTTTACGTCCTCTACTTAACTTAACCCTTTTCAACTCCTTTACCGAAAATACAATATTGATTTAATTATTTCATCACCTCCTCTCATTTTGTTAGCCACACATATAGTTAGGTAACCTAACTATATAACCAAATAAATAAGTCGATTTTTATAATCAACTTATTTACCTACCTTCTCCCACTTTCAATCGCATGTTTATTTGCATCTTATTTAATAATTTCTCTAATATTTGACGTTCTTCTTGATTAAAATCTTCCACCAATGATGCACACGAAGACCAAAAAGTTGGTAAGGAAAGAAAAACAAGTTCTTTTCCTTTCGGAGTAATCTTCACCTTTAATCTTCTGCGATCTTCAGCATGGTGGTACCTTACAATTAATGCGCGTTTTTCCATCCAATCTAATAATCCAGTGACTGAAGCGCGCGTAATTCCTAAGCGGTTTGCAATAGCTGAAGGACTCATACTAGCTTCTTCCTCATTCAATTCAATTTCACGTAAAATAAATAACAATAAAAAATCTAATTTACTTTCAGAAATTCCAAGTGGCGCTAAATCCAGATCAACTGCATCCAAAACATCATCAGATGTCCATAGCATCAGTAAACCAAGTTTTGCTGCGATTGGGTCCGTGTCTGCTGATGCTGTCGTTTTTATCAACTTTGCATAAGGTTCTATCCCTAAAGGATGAGAATCGTTTTTTGAAGTCATTGCTCCCAGTTTCTCCTTTTTTCAATATCATTCTCCAAAGTAATTAGTTTGACTAACTACTTTTTCATTATACTCATTTTTTCTATTTTATTGCAAGAACATCCTTATAAAAATTCACTATAATTTAGACACCTTATCCAAGTTAGATGAAGCGTATCACGATCTAACTCTCTTACTTTCGCGCTACAAACAAAAAGTAATTCCTATTAAAAATAAGAATTACTTTTACTCAACAACACTATTTTTCTTCCACACTACCTTTTACCTTTCCTCCAACACCCCAATGCGAACCCGGAATCTCATTTACTAGTACACGCACACGTTCAACATCTACATCCAAACTTTTTGCAACTGCATCTGTAACATTTGAAATGAGATTTTGAATCTGCTCCTGTTTTCTACCCTCAATAACTTGAATTTGTACAATTGGCATATCCATCTCTCGCTTTACTCTTTATTCACAAAACATCGATACACTACCCAACCCTTCAAACTGCGCAATAATAGCGTCACCAGTTTTGAAAGCAACCGCTTCAGATAATGCCCCACTTAGCACAATATCACCTTTTTTTAACCCTTCATTTTGTAATCCAAGTTTATTTACCGCCCAAGCAATTGCCGTTGCCGGATGTCCAAGTACAGCTGCCCCTGTACCAGTTGTCGCCGTTTTACCGTTTTTCGACATAACCATTCCAACATTAGCTAAGTCTATTTCCTGAGCGTTAATCCATTTGCTTCCTAATAGAAATTTTGAGGATGAACAATTATCTGCAATTACATCAGGCAATGTAAATTTAAAATTCAAATAACGACTATCAATAATTTCCAAAGCTGGCGTAACATATTTTGTTGCCTTTAATACATCATCCGCTGTAACGCTAGTACCTTGTAAATCATCTCCCATTAAAAAGGCAATCTCTGGTTCTACTTTTGGATGAATCAACGTTTCATACTGCACAGGTTCCCATTCAAACGCTAACATATCATGTAATAAATAACCGTAAATTGCTTCCTCAATCCCCATCATTTGTTGTTTCGCTTTACTCGTTAACCCAAGCTTTACACCAACTCGTTTGGATCCTTCTTTCATCTTTTGTTCAACTAATTGTTTTTGCAATATGTAAGCATCTTCTACTGTTAAATCCGGATACTGATCTGTTACCTTTACTACTTCTTTTCGTTCCCTCTCCGCCTGAAGTAAATATTCAATAATCTCTGAATCCGCTCCTTTAACTAAAGCCATATTTTACACCCCCGTTTTTATCTTTGCTAATTCAGTTGCTACATCTAAAATCATATCTTCTTGCCCACCAACTACTTTTCTCTTGCCAAGTTCTATTAAAATATCACGAGCATCTACACCAAATCTATGAGCAGCTCTCTCAGCATGTAGTAAAAAGCTAGAATATACACCAGCGTATCCCATGACAAGACTACCTTTTTGAATTTCTTGTGGCCCTGGTAACAGCGGTGCAACAATATCCTCTGCCAAATCCATCATTTTATACAAATCTACATCTAGCGTATATCCCATCCGATCCAATACAGCTAACAATACCTCTGTTTGCGCGTTCCCAGCTCCAGCTCCAAGGCAGCGGACGCTTCCATCAATTCGGGTTGCTCCTTCTTCAATTGCAGTAATCGTATTCGCTACTGCAACAGAAAGGTTATTGTGGCCATGAAAGCCGATTTCGATATTTAGAGATTGACGTAATGCCTGGATACGTTCACGTACTTCACGAGGCAATAAAGCTCCAGCTGAATCTGTTACATAGACAGCTTGTGCCCCATAACTTTCCATAAGTTTTGCTTGTTCTACCAATTTCTGTATCGGTGCCGAATGTGCCATCATTAAAAAACCACACACTTCCATACCCAATTCTCGTGCAAAATGAATATGTTGAGCGGAAACATCCGCTTCCGTTACGTGGGTTGCTACACGAACAAGTCTTGCTCCAATGCTTTCTGCTTGTTTTAATTCATGGACAGTGCCAATACCAGGAATAAGTAACACAGCTACTTTTGACTGTCTACATTCTTCCACTGCCGCTTCAATGAGTTTCATTTCATCTACTAACGATTTTCCATATTGCAAAGTGGAACCACCTAATCCATCCCCATGACTAACTTCAACATAATGCATACCAGCCTCATCTAACGACCTAGTTACAGACCGAACTTGTTCCTCTGTAAATTGATGCCTCATTACATGACTTCCATCACGCAAACAAACCTCAGTTATTTTGATTGGCATATCACTATTTCTTTTCACTCATCACACCTCGCTTCTGCTCTCCAATTATTCGAGATGCAAATCCTTCACCAACTTTTAATGCCGCTGCTGTCATAATATCTAAATTACCAGCATACGGCGGAAAGTAATCTCCGGCTCCTTCTACCTCTAAAAATACAGTCACACGGTTCCCATCAAACATCGGTTCCTGTTTTAAAGAATATCCTGGAACGTATGACCTAACTACTTCAACCATCTTACAAATTGCTTGCCCAATAATGAATTCATCCATATGCTTAACTTCGCAATATACTGTATCTCTCATTAAAATAGGAGGATCCGCAGGATTTAATATAATAAGTGCTTTCCCACAGTCTGCTCCCCCAACCTCTTCAATCCCACGCTTTGTTGTAATCGTAAATTCATCAATATTTGCCCGTGTACCTGGACCTGCACTTAAACTAGAAATCGTAGCAACTATCTCCGCATACGCAACGTCCGCTACTTCATTGATTGCATGAACAATTGGAATTGTTGCCTGCCCACCACATGTAATCATATTGACATTTCGCATTTCTACATGAGTAGCATCTTGTATAGCTGGACAAACAAATGGGCCACATGCTGCAGGGGTCAAGTCAATCACTAGCTTCCCTAACTCTCTTAAGACTTCCGCGTGACGAATATGAGCTTTGGCTGAAGTTGCATCAAATATAATATCCGCTATGCTAGGATTCTCAATAATTGCTTGTATACCATTATCAAAAATCTCATATCCTTCTTCCTTCGCTCGCCTTAATCCATCTGATTCAGAATCTATCCCTATCATGGCAGTCATTTCAATTACTTCACTTCTTCTTAATTTATACATTAAATCCGTACCGATATTTCCGGAGCCTATAATAGCCGCCTTCACTTTCCCCACATATATCCCCTCCTTTTCACACAACTATAAAACTATACAAATTTAATAGAAACCGAACCAAGAGATCCGAAATCGGCTTGAATTACATCATTACATTGAACTGAAACAGCGCCCGATAATGCACCTGGCAAAATTAATTCCCCTGCCTTCAATGAAATATGAAATTCACTAAGTTTATTCGCTAGCCAAGCAACCGCTTGTGCAGGATGTCCTAATGCCGCTGCTCCTGCTCCAGTAGCAATTAAACTATTATTTTTATAGAGCGCCATTCCAGCCGTACGCAAATCTACTTCAGATACATTGGACATCTTTTCACCAACAACTACTTTTGCAGAAGAACCATTATCTGCTACTGTATCGACAAGCTTAATCTTCCAATCTGCAATACGACTATCAATAATTTCAAGTGTAGGTACAATATATTTCGTTGCCATTAGCACATCTACATATGTAATATTAGGTCCACTTAAATCCTCAGCTAAAACAAATCCAATTTCCGCTTCTACTTTTGGAGATACAAACGAATCTACCGAGATTACACTTCCACTTTCTACTTTCATATCATCTAGTAAATGTCCGTAATCTGGTTCATCTACCCCAAGCATTTGCTGCATTGCACTACTCGTAAGTCCAACTTTCTTCCCAATCACTGTGCGGCCTTGTCTTAACTTTCGTCCCACTACTTCGAGCTGAATGTTATACGAATCTAAAACTGATAGATTTGAATACCTTTCCGTGAAAGGCGAAATTGGTCTACACGTTTGTTCTGCCTGTATAAGTTCATCTGCTAATTCCTTTATTAACACTTGCATTTATCTCACCTCATTTTTAAAATCTATATTTAGAACACATCAGTGGAAATACCATTCCACTGATGGAAGTTTCACTTTATAATTTCATCGTAACTGTCTTTGCTTCTGTATAAAATTCAAAACTATGGCGTCCACCTTCTCGGCCAATACCACTTGCCTTAGAACCACCAAATGGAGTACGTAAATCTCGCACATACCAACAGTTAATCCATAATAATCCCGAATCAATTTGCGAAACAACTCGTTGTGCTCTTCTAAGATCATTTGTCCAAACAACTCCCGCTAAACCATAAATAGAATCATTTGCGATACGAATTGCATCTTCTTCTGTTTTAAATGGTATAACAACTAAAACTGGACCAAAAATCTCTTCTTGAGCTACACGCATACGATTATCGACATCATATAATATAGTCGGTTCATAAAAGTTCCCTTGTGCTAAACTCTCGATTCTTTTTCCGCCGTGGGCTAATTTTGCTCCTTCTGAAAGACCTATTTCCACGTACTGATCAACTGTTTCTAGATGTGATTTCGAAACAAGCGCTCCCATATCTGTATCTTCATCAAGAGGGTCTCCCACTTTTATGTTTTTCACCGCTTTTACAAATTTCTCTAGAAACTGTTCATATACGCTTTCCTGTACAAGTAATCTTGAACCAGCTAAACAAATTTCTCCTTGATTCCGATAAATTGCTTCAATCGACCCTTCTACCGCTTCATCTAAGTCAGCATCTTCAAATACAATGTTTGCTGATTTTCCGCCTAATTCTAATGAAACTGGTATTAAGTTTTCTGAAGCATTCCGCATAATTGTTTTCCCTGTATTACTTTCCCCCACAAATGAAATACGTCTTACAGACGAGTGCGTCGTCATTTTCGTTCCTATCGTACTTCCTGGCCCTGTAATAATATTCAGTACACCTGGAGGTAGCCCGGCCTCATTCGCAATTTCACCAAGCATGACTGCACTTAGCGGCGTGTAAGATGCTGGTTTCACAACTACTGTATTACCAGCGGCTAGTGCAGCTGACGCCTTCCACGTCATCTGCATAAATGGCAAATTCCAAGGAATAATTAAGCTCGTTACTCCTGCTGGTGCGTATTTTGCATATGACATAAAGTTATGCTTATCATAATGTTCATGTACTATATACTTTGCCATCTCGGCAAAGAAACGAAAATTATGTGCAGAACGCGGAATATCAAAACCACGACTTTCTTTTATTGGCTTTCCGACATCAAGTGTCTCTATATACGCTAATTCATCTACTTTTTGCATAATCAAATCTGACATTTTGCATAAAATAGCTGAGCGCTCTTCCACAGGCATTTTACTCCAGATACCACTTGTGAATGTACGCCCCGCTACGTCTATTGCTCGCTTAGTATCCTCTTCATTTGCTTGTGCAACAGAGGCAAGTTTTCTATTTGTCGATGGATTGAACGTATCGAACGTTTCGCCGGACATCGCATCGACATATTGACCATCAATAAATAACTTCGCATCTTTTACTTTCATTTTTTCAGCTAATAGTTCTTTATTCACACTCTTTACCTCCTACTCTACAATTTCTAAAACCATCTCGATTTCAATTGTTGTATTATTCGGTAGTTGAGCCATTCCAACAGCGGAACGAGCATGCTTTCCCTTTTCACCAAAAACATCTACTAATAAATCGGATGCACCGTTCATCACTTTTGGCTGATCAATAAAATCTTCTGTACTATTTACAAATCCAAGTAACTTCACAAATCGTTTCACCTTATTTAAATCACCGAGTTCATTCTTTACAACGCTTAATAAGTTCAACATAGACTGCCTAGCTGCCTTATATCCATCTTCTATTGATACATCTTTACCTAATTTCCCATGGTACTGGTCAACACCTTGTCCAGCAGTAAACAATAAGTTTCCGACCCTTACACAACTTACATAATTACCTACCGCTGGACGAATAGCTGGTAGTGTGAGTCCCATTTCATTTAATTTACTCTCTGGTGTTTGTACTCTCTGCATATACTACACCTCTTTTTTTCATATCAATATTTAAGAAACTCGCTGCATTTCCACCAAGCATAGCTTCCTTTTGCTCCTCTGATAAATCAAGTGTCTCGTCAATTACTTTACCTGGCTGAATTTCTCGTAGTAAAAACGGATAATCCGACCCCATAAAAATCTTTTCATGTCCAAATCGCTCTATCATATATTTAAGGTTGATAGGATCATAGTTTAGAGAATCGAAGTAAAATTTCTTTGCGTAATGGCTCGGAGGATATGTAGTTAATCTCAGATGTGGCCATACTTGCCACCCTTGATCTAATCGCGGCAAAATATATGGAAAAGAACCTCCACCATGAGCAAAGCAAATTTTTAACCTAGGAAACTTCTCCATTATCCCGCTCCATATAAGTGTGGCTGCGGCAAGAGCCGTTTCACTTGGCATTCCAACTGTATACATAAAATTATGATGTGGCATTCTATCACGCCCTAATGTTTCCCATGGATGAATAAAAATTGGGACTTGCCATTTTTCAGCCATCTGGAAAAACTCAATAAATGAAGGATCATCTAAATTTTTCCCATTGACATTCGTGCCAATTTCAATTCCATGTAAGTTTAATTCTGTTATGCATCGCTCCATCTCACGAACTGCCGTTTCTCCATCTTGCATCGGTACTGTCCCTAACCCAACAAAACGATCTGGATATGCCAATACTGTTTCTGCAATAAAATCGTTTTGAATACGCGCCATTGCTTCAGCTTCTTCTGGTTTTGCCCAATAGGAAAATGTAACAGGAATTGGTGATAATACTTGTATATCAACACCTTCACGGTTCATATCTTCAATTCTTTTCTCCGGACACCATACTTGATCTGTCACATCGCGAAAGTTTTTCCCACCAACCATAATCGCAGCACCACATGTACAAGTGCGATTTAATATCGGCCAACGTCCACCACCAAATTTCTCCTCAAAATCCGGAAATGTTTCAGGAATAATATGTGTATGAAAATCTATTCGCACTTCCATTCCTCCACTTCTTCTGGCATAATATGTCCGCAGTTTTTACACGCACGAATTTCTTTATTTGAATTAAAACTATGAATCGCTTCTTTCACTTGTTTTTCAATATCGGTTAATTGAACCCGTACGCGATGCATTTCATGATTACACTCATCACAGAACCAAACAAAATCTTCAAGTTCTCCTTGGTTACGTTTCCTTTCAATTACTAATCCATATGTGTCTGCAACGCGGTGCGGTGAATGTGGCACCATAGCTGGTAACATAAACACATCTCCTTCTTTCACTGTAACAACTTCACGTTTCCCTTCTTCCGTAATACATTCCACATAACATTCGCCTTTTATTTGATAAAAGAATTCATCTGAAGGATCAACATGAAAATCACGTCTTCTATTTGGCCCTCCTAAAATCATGGCAATAAACTCTGAGTCTTGCCAAATTACCTTGTTATTTACCGGTGGTTTCAATAACTCTTTATTTTCATCAATCCATTTTAGTAAATTAAAAGATTGTAATGTTTTTGACATGTTTTTTCCTCCTTATAATTCATTCGCTTATATTGTTTTAAGAGGCCATCCTAATAAGGATTGAGACCATTGTAATTCTCCTTGAAATAAGTGATTCCGTATCCTCGTTGATGAAATTCGTTCACCTTCTTCGCAGCAAACCTCTTCGACGATAGAAACATCAAAGTATTTCATCAGTAGCTCTATATCACCCTCGCGATTTTTTCCAAATCGAAAATCTTCTCCGACATAAATTTCAATTGGGCATAATCTTTGTAATTCTTGAATAAAGTAACTAGCCCTTCTCGTTACATACAACTCATCAAAACGAATAACAATTACATGTTCAACACCGAGCTCCTGAAATCGATTTAACTTCTCATTAATTGGCGTTAGCACTTGTGCTCCCTGAAAATAAGAACGTGGTGGCGGATCAAATGTATACACGACATTTGGAATCTGTAGCTCTTTCCCTTTCTCCACCGCGTTTCTAATAACGGTCTGATGTCCTTTATGCACACCATCAAAAGCACCAATAGAAACAATCGATTTTTCCAATTCAGGTACACTATAATCATGTATATAAATGATTCTCACCTCTCTTTTACAGTTATGATTAAATGTCTAAATAACCAAATTCCTTTGAAATTAAATTTGCAGTATTCATCACACTTCGAATCATGACTTGACGATTGCTTCCTTGCATATACGTTTTCGGACCAACAATATTAAGAGCCGCAATGGTTCTCCCGGTGTAAGAACGAATAGGAGCCGCAATGCCATATAATCCATGTTCATTTTCGTTATCACTTATGGAATAACCTTGCTTACGAATTGTCTGTAACTCTTCTTGAAATCTCTTCATACAAGTAATTGTATTTGGTGCTCGAGGCAGCAGCCCATTTTCTGAAGTATACTCTAAAGAAGAAGGGTTAAATGAAAGAAGAACTTTTCCTGTACTTGTGCAGTATGCAGGTTTTCTTGATCCGACATGAGTTGATATTTGAACAGAATCCTTTGATGAAATTTTCAAAATAAATACAACATCTCCACGGTCAAACATACCGATATGCACCGTCCCATTAAATTTCCTTACAAGTTCTTCAACGATTGGAATCGCCCCGCTATAAATCTCTTGTTGAAACATCACTTGATTGCCCCACTCCAACAATTTCCATCCCAGTCGATATTTTCTCTGCTCATCTCGAATTAACATTCCTTCTTCACACAATGTACGGACAAGATGGTGAACTGTACTCGGGTTCATATTTAATTTTGCAGCAATTTCAGAATTTCCTAACACCGGCTCACCACTCGTAAAACAATTTAGAATTTTACAAATTTTACTGATAGATGCTATCACAATAACTTACCTCCTCTATTCCAGTTACATATTTTCCGGTTCATATATAGCTAAAACATGTAAGAAGATTTACATCCTAACAGTAAAATTCTTGTTATCTATTTGCCACTCCTTCCTTTTTTATTTTAAAATGTAAGCGCGATCATTTTATTGTCACCTTAATGAATTTCCAGATAATTCCGTTCGCAAGGCACTGTCCACAAGTGACAGCGATTGTTGTTTTTTGTACGCATTATAAAACATGCCCATTTTTCTCACTGGATCACCCGAATAATAACGCTCATATTGTAATAGGCGTTGTCCAAACGCTTCACCGCATAAGTCCCAAGCTAATTTAAATAATCGAACGCGTTCCTCAGAAGATACTCCTTCACGCCCGATATAATATTTATACATATCCTCTTGAATCTCTGGATTCATAAAGTCGGCACCTGTTGGCGACATTAGTAGGCCACCAGCCCCAATGGTTTGAATAATTTCAATAGCACGTGGATACATTTTAGGTAATAAGCTACGTATTGTATCAAGCGGTAGTCTCGCAGGAACAGCTTCACCATATGCATTCGTTTCATACTCATATTCTGCTACTTGCAAGAGTGCACGGATTGTTTCTACATCTTGTATTAATTCTGCTAACTGATTTTGTACATTTAAAAAGCCGTCTACTCCAATTGAATCTGCTAGTTTTATAGCCACTTCTGCTGCAAAAGAAAGTTTCACTAATCCTCTTACTCCTGATTGATGTGCTGGTTGATGACCAATTCCTGTTTTTGGATACAGCTGATTTCCAGCCTCTACACTTTGATAGATAAACACTTTATCCCACGGAATAAACACATTATGAAATACAAGTAGTGCATCCATTTCTTCAAACCTTGATGCAAGTGGATGATCAAACAAGGATCGTTTTCCATCTTGCATTGGCTCGCGACAAAGGATCCTTAAACCCGGTGCATCAATAGGAACTGCAAAAGAAATTGCATGACGTTCATCACCCGGCTTAAAACTTGGATAAGAATAAATGATTACCTCATCTGTAATTGGTGCAAGTGTCGCTAACATCTTAGCTCCACTTACATACATTCCCTCTTCTGTTTCGTTCACTACACCTAAATGCATCGTTGCATCTTCTTGCTGATGTGAGGCTTTACTTCGATCATTTTGTGGATTGATAATCGCATGTGTTAAAAACAAATCTTGATCACGTATATGTTTATAATAATTTTTTATATTAGTCCCCCATGAGGAATCAAATTTTTCAAAAAACCATGCATTGCTCGCCATTGAAGTAACTGTAACATTTAAAAAATCTGGTGTTCTGCCCATTAAACCAAATGTAGCCTTTGCCCATACTTCAAACAATTCGCGGCGTGCTTTTAAGTCCTCATAATTTTTTGGCACTAAAAATGCATTCGAAACCCGCTCTCCTGTCTCTTCGCATATATGGGTAATCTTGTCCTGATACTCTGGATCGTGCTGCATATCATATAATTTAGCAATTTGTAAAATCGGTTCCCGAAAAACATCTTCATTCACAACATCGGTTATTCTTCTTCCACCAATCCAAATTTCAGGATTTCTTGCCTTTAATCCTTCAATATACTGAGCCCCTGTTCGAATCGCCATTTTTACCCCTCCAATATATACATTTTGAAGTTTACTATACAAATAAGTTTAGAAATTCTGTCACCCTTTAAAATTGACAGAATTTTAAATTATTATAAACCAATCTCAACTCAAAACTACTGCCTTATTTCACATTATGAAATTCTAGTAAAATTTTTAAGGGACATGTAAAAAAGGAACAGTTCCCTGTTCCTTTCACATCATTCATTCACCTTCTCCGCATCCCAATAATATTTACTAAACGCTTCAGTTAACACATCAATTGTGTTATATAGCTCTTCTAAAGTATTATCAATGCCACCAACTTCGATAAGCATGGCATTTTTCGATAAATCTTGATTATAGACTCCATTTCCATCCTTTTTATACTTTGGAAAAATCCCTCTACTTAACCCATAATAGTTTTCATCTAAATACGAATTTATCGCTCTTGCAATCTTTTCATTATCAGAACGCCCTGCATTTTCCATCCCTATTATAAAATATAACCTCGCATAGGATTTGCCATTAATCACTTTTGTCGTAACATTCTTCCGCTGATCGTCCCTGTGAATATCAATTGGAAACATAATCTTATCATTTTGTGCCAAGGCTTCTTTCACATATCCATGAGATGCGGTATATGCTTGATACCATTTCCATTTCTTATTCGCCAATAAATCACCCATGTTTGTTTTGTCATGAAGAACCGGTATTCCCTGCCCTTCCAACTGTTCTTTTAGACGCTCTCCCAAAAGCGAGACATTTACATCCGGACTTGATGGACTCTTCGCCCCAGGTAACAATGGATAAAAGGACTCCCAACTATGCGTGTGATAAATATATACAGCTTTTTCACCTTTTGCATCGTTTTTATTTTTTTGTACAGGATTCTTTTTGTCTGCTTCTGTGACTTTATCTTTCGCTACTTCCCGTTCTTTCGTTACCTCTTCAATCGGTACACTAGATTCATTCGGAATATTCGTATAGTCCGTTCCTTCTCCAGCTACGATAATATTAGAATAGTACTTTGACATCCCCGGTACTTCTTTGCCAACGAACGTTCGTAAATCATGTATTTTCAGATCTGTTGTGATAGAAAACAATAAATTCCCAACAGACTCTCGTTTATTTGTTTTAAAATAATCCGATGCAAAATAACGATTTTCACTCTCAAACATTCGAATAAATCCTTGCATTGATACTTTTCCAAACCACTGACTCGCATAATAAGATTTCATAGTATGTAAAAGCGAGGTCACAATAGACGCCGCCACTATCACTACAAATACATATGATAAGATTAAAAATAGAAATTTCTTTCCATGTATACGAGTTGCATACTTTTTCAATGTATCACCTTCTTTATCATTTTAGGTGAGAAGCCCCCACCTCAAGGAACGTGAAGGGCACAGACCAATGAGTAAGTGGTGGTAGTTCAAACATGGATATGTACAAGCTTTATGTAATATATATTTACTAGACTTTTAAATTAGACCTTACATACTAGAATTCCATTTTCAATTTGTGTTGCACCCAAGTTTAAGTGTAAGTTAAAAATAATGTCTTTTCTTACCTAGCCTCACTTAGAACAAATATAAATGATATACAAATCTTCAAAATATCTACAGCCCGTTTTGTACAATCCTCCCTAATTGAACTATCCCCACCTTCACTTCGTTTAGAGAAGGGGATCTTCTCGGTTAAAATGATAAAAAAAGAGAAATGGCAGCTCATTTCTCTCTCATTAGTTATTGTTCTTTCGATGTATCCGACGAAGGTGATTTCTTCGCTTGTTTTTCTTTAAAAATTTCACCGATTGCACCAAGTGTGCCAAGTGTTTCAATTGCATTAGATGGGATGAAGATCTTATTTGCTGGTCCTTTTGCTACTTCAGCTAACGATTCAAATGATTTATAAGCAAGAACGCGTTCATCTAAGTCCGCTGCACGTATTAATTCGATTCGGTTTTGTTCTGCTTTCGCAATCGTTTCAATTGCTCTTGCTTCCCCTTGTGCTTCTAATTCTTTCGCTTCTCGTATACCTTCTGCTTCGCGAATACGCGCTTCTTTATCCCCTTCAGCCATCAAGATTTTACTTTGTTTTTCCCCTTCAGCACGAAGAACTTTATCTTGTTTAGCCGCTTCTGCTTCTAGAATAATCGCACGCTTATTACGCTCTGCTTTCATTTGTTTTTCCATGGATACCTGCACATCTTTTGGTGGATTAATATCAACAACTTCCACACGTTCAATACGAACGCCCCACTTCTCTGTTGCTTCGTCAAGAGCTAGACGAATTTCTGTTGAAATCTTTTCACGCCCTGATAATGTTTCATCCAGCTCCATCTTACCAATGATTTGACGCATTGTTGCAGATGTAATATTACGAACACCATATTCATAGTTAGAAATACCATATGTCGCAAGTTCCGGTTCAACGATTTGATAGAAAATTATTGTATCAATTTCTACCTGTACGTTATCTTTCGTAATTACCTTTTGTGGTGGCACATTTGTTTGTTGAATACGTAAATCATGGTATACACGTATACGATCTACAATTGGGATTATTAGATTTAACCCTGGCTGCATGATGCGTTGGAATTTACCAAATCTTTCAACCACACCTACCTTTTGTTGGGGCATGATTTTAATTGTTAACGCGATAAATACAATGACAATTAATGCAAAAATAATCGTTAATGTTAATGCTACCATTTTTATTCACTCTCCCTTTTCACATATAAAACAGTGCTGCTCCTCTTTATAACAATGACTCTTTCCCCAGTAGAAATGGGAACATCTGAAATAGCAGTCCAAGTATCGCCATCCACTTTCACGATCCCATTCCCTTCACTTGTAATCGCTTGCAGGATAATTCCTTTTTTACCAGCTAATTTATCGACAGTATCGATAAATCCTTTTGCCTCTCGAAAATTTTTAGAGATTCGTTTCGTAAAGAAAGTCAATGTTAAACTTACAATTGCTCCTACAACAACTTGTAAAAATAGTGCATCTGGAGCAAACAATGCAATAAGACCTCCGACAACCGCTCCAATTCCAAGCCATAACATGTAAAAGGTAATCGATAACATTTCTGCTATAAATAAAATACCGGCTATAATAAACCAAACTACCCATCCAGCCATATGTAACCCTCACTTTCTTTTTTATTTTCTATATGTATATGAAAAAAAGAATTGTTTATCACGTCCTCCTAATTAAGGCGAGACGTTTCATCGGAAGCTACGATACATATTCACTGTTATAATGAGTATTATTAAAATAGTATATTAATATATTCTTTATTATACATGAAAATCCCTGTATAAAAGTTACAAAAAATAAAATTCTTTCAAAAATTTATTCCACGAATTATGATTACTATAAAGAAATATGTATTATTCTTTGAGTGGAGGTACCAATATTGCACCAACAATCGCTATCCTTTTATTGGTTTTCTAAAATGTGCATCACTCTTGCTGAAGTTGTTTACATAATGATTCTTACTACTCATATTTATATAACAACCAAATCAGCTACTATCACAGCTCTTTTTCCATTATTACGAGTTATTACAAGTTTTATTGCGAGTACATCCGCACCACTTTTAATGAACCGTTTTCCATCTTATTCATTGCTCTTTACATTGCAAGGCGTTAAGACTTTCTTTTTTATTCTTTTAACTGCATTATTTCCCTTACTATCATCTAACATCATTGCCCTTCTTGCTTTTATTATTCTCATTTCATTATGCGAAGGTTGGAGTTCTCCTTTATTATACGCTGTTATTCCACGTCTAACATCACAAGAAAAGTTAGTAAAAGTAAATAGTGTCTTTTCCTTTTCAACACAAATTGTTCAAGCAGCTGCTTATTCATTCACAAGTGTAGTGGTCTTATTGATTGGTGCCACTTCTACACTTATGATAAACAACGTATTAATGATTTTGGGGTGTATTGCATTATATGTTTCATTGCGCGCTATACAAACTGAACAAACAATAGAGAAATCCTCTTCCAAATCAGCTGTATTAATAGAAGGATGGAAACTTTTATTTCAGCATCCCTCCCTCCGTATAGTTACATATATGGACTTAATTGAAACTTTTGCTGGAACGATATGGATTGGTGGTATTACTATGGCTTACGTAACGACTGTTCTTCATAGAGGAGCAGAATGGTGGGGTTATATCAACACAAGCTATTATTTCGGAACATTAATTGGTGGGCTATTAGCATGGCGAATGAGTACATATATTCAAAATAACTTAATACGCTCAATGGCCTTAGGATCACTTCTATTTAGCGTGCTTACTTTCTTATATGGCATAACAAGCAACGGATTTATTGCACTGTTTCTTTGTGTTCTAATGGGACCTTCCTATCAAATTCGAGATATTTCCCAAACAACCGTTTTACAATCAAGCGTACCACCATCTCTATTATCAAGAATGTATACAGCTCACGGTACACTTACTTCGGCTGTTTCAGGACTTTCTATGCTATGCGTTGGTATTATTACCGATATGTTCGGTGTCCGTACTATATATATCATTGCTGCTTTTCTAATTTTTTGTTCTGCTTGTTTATCTTTTATTTTGTTAAAACATACAAAACAGCAAGAAAAAGACGTTTCTCTTTAAGTTCACAGAATGCAAAAAGGATAGGTTACCCTATCCTTTTTGCATTCTATTTACGATAAATTTGGAATTCGTCTATGTTTTGTAGCTTGTTCAAATGCATATGTAAGCTTAATTAAAGTCCCTTCACTAAAAGCAGTACTTGCAAAAGTGATTCCAAACGGTCTTCCGCTTTTCATATATCCAGCCGGTACTGCTATGGAGGGATAACCAGCTTTGGCACATATTGTTGATCCTATATATGAAGGGAAGAGAATTGCATCAAGATCATATTTCTTTAACGCAAAATCAATTCCTTGTTCCTGGGAAAAATATAAATCTTCTAATTTTGCATTTAAGTATTCAGGGTTTCTTAACGTATTAGAAAAATCCTTTCCAAACTCCAACCTACTTTGTCCATATTTTAATGCTTTCTCTTCTATATTTTTATTAAATGCAATTAATTCAGAGATAGAATGGACTGGAATATTGGAAGGTAACTTGGAAAGATAATTATCTAGACTATGTTTTAATTCATACGACGAGACTCTCCAACTCCACTCCCTATGAAAAGATGGAATTTCGATATCTTCTAATACTGTTGCTCCTTCATTACGCAGTACTTGTATAGCATTCTGAAATAGTTCCTCATCATACTCTCCAGATTCGTAATAGCTTTCAGAGGCTTTGTTAAATACTCCAATTTTAGCACTCCTTAAACCATTAGAATCTAAATAAACCATATAATCTTGTTGAGCTCTTCCTTCACTTTTATAAGTTGCAGGATCAAGCTGGTCTATTCCTGTTAGACTCCCCAATAAAATTGCCGCGTCAGTTACTGTTCTAGCAAAAGATCCCGCTGTATCTTGCGAATATGTAAAAGGTATAATCCCCTTGCGACTTACTAAGCCAACAGTAGGCTTAATACCAACTACAGAGTTCTGAACTGCTGGACTTAAAATAGAGGCATCTGTTTCTGTTCCAACAGATAAAACGGTTAAGTTGGCAGCAACCGCTACGGCCGACCCTGTACTTGAACCACCAACAAAAAGGTCATCATCACCTGATCCATATGGATTAATGACTTGTCCACCTCTCGAACTATATCCAGCCCACATTTCAAAAGACATTCCATTCGCTAATTCTGTCATATTCGTCTTACCTAATATGACTGCACCTGCTTCACGAAGCTTTTCAACAAGAAATGCATTATGATTACTCCTATAGTTTTCAAGCGCAATTGTTCCT
The DNA here is from genome assembly GCF_016483395.1 of Bacillus cereus group sp. N21. Lineage (NCBI taxonomy): Bacteria > Bacillati > Bacillota > Bacilli > Caryophanales > Bacillaceae > Bacillus > Bacillus cereus group sp. N21. Next base: position 79,921 of record NZ_JAEHBX010000005.1, on the reverse strand, counting down.
GCACTTGTATGCATTGAATCATTTGTTTCAATATTATCTTTTAAGAGAATAGGAATACCGTGCAAAGGACCTCTGACACCCTTTATTTTTCTTTCATGATCTAATCCTTCTGCGATAAAAATTGCATCTGGATTTATTTCTAAAATAGAATTTATTTTCGGACCGTCTTGGTCATACTTCGCTATTCTATGAAGGTAATACATAACTAACTCTTTCGAAGTAAGTTCCTCATTTTCCATCGCTGTTTGTATACCATGAATTGTTAATTCTTTTCTTAGTAGTTTATTGAATTGAATCTCCATCTGATTTCTCCCCTTACAAGTTGTTTCCTAGTTTCAGATCTTATCTTATTACTTATTAACTTTAATCATTGCCTTGTCTCCTCATTTCGACAAATTCACATCTGTTTAAACATTTCGTCTACCATACATAAAAACCTTCAAACAAAATAAAAAACGCCTTAGACGAATAAAACTATCTAAAACGTTGTTAACAATCACATATATTCTCTTCCTATTTTCAAACTCTCTTTTATTTCACATACACGTCCTCTAATAAATGTACAAATTCACCTTGATTCCCTGCTAATACAGGACACTTTGCTATATCAACCCATTCATAACAAAATGTTAGGCCCTCATCTTCCTCTCCTGCACTTACTATATGTTCCCACATATCTTTTACATCTGTTAATAATGAAATGTGAAAGAAGTGACGCTTTTGATACTCCTGTTTTTCTTTCATATAGATGATATAATCATCAATGAAACGTTCTATACATAAATGACGAAGTCCAGACTCTTCTATTACTTCACGCAGTACTGCTGCTTCTAATTTTTCTCCTTCGTCAACTGTGCCACCTGGGACCTGTATACCTGCTTCTGGTATATCACGATGAGTAAAAACAAGCAACTGCATAACTCCTGCTTTCTCCCTTGTAATGTATGCATATACTTTTTTCTTATATAACATCGTCATCTAATCCGTCTCCCCTCAATTCATTACTTCATCGCTTCCTCTAAGGTGAGTTGATTTTCATATAGATATGTCGCTTGTGGATTCCCTACATAACGTACGTGCCACGGTTCATACCGATAGCCCGTAATGGACTCCTTCTCTTTTGTATACCGAATGACAAAACCAAATCGATGCGCATTTTGAGATAGCCATTTCCCTTCTTTTGTATCTCCAAAAACAGACTCTAATTGGAATTTAGCTGATTGTGATGTAATATCCATTGCGAGTCCCGTTTGATGTTCACTCGTTCCTGGAACAGCACTAGACATTGCTGTTTTTGCTTCTCCATCTTGAATCTTATACATTGTATTTAATGCTTTTTGCCGATCAAAAGACCGGTATCCAGAAACTGCAAAAAGAAAAATCCGCTCCTGATCTCCTTGCTCGAACATTTTTTCAAGTGCCTGCGCTGCTTCTTTCCTCATCTTCTTTTTCTCTTGATCACCTTCACTCGAATAACGCACTTTTGGAATAACTAAATCTTGTGGCTTATAACGATCTGGTAGCCGTCTGCTTTTATTTACAAGTACAAGTACGGAATCAGGATTATTGACAACCGCAAGATCTCCTTCCATTTTGGCAATAGTTTCTTGTGCTTTTGGAAATACAACGCTACTATTCACCTCTTGTGCCTGTTTATCTTTATACATTTTATAATTAATGCTTGCCACTCCAATAATAATTACAACTACTACGACACCCAGTAGTGTCCATCTTTTTTTCATACAACGACCTCTTATTTTAATAATTTGGCCATATAATACTCATCGACACGCTCACCCTCGACAATAAGAGAAGCTTTTTTGACACCTTCTTGTTCAAATCCTGCTTTTTTATATAGTGCCTGCGCTCTTGTATTGTGGGCCATTACTGTTAATTCCAAACGCCATATATCATGTAATCTTGCCCACTTTTCTACTTCTTTAAACAATGTCGTCCCAATTCCTTTTCCGCCATATTCTTGTAAGATTCCAATTACAATTGCTGCTGCATGCTTGTTTCTTTGCACATTACCACCATTAGCTAAAATAAATCCAACTAATTGCTCCCCTTCTACTGCTACAAATATAGTAGAATTATAATCTTCTACAAAACGTTGAATCATTTGTGTTTGCTGCTCTACTGTTGTATTCCGTTCACCTGGTTCTAATAGCATAAAAGTAGTTTCTTCATCCAATTGTTTTCCTAATTGCAAAAATGCTGCTGCATCCTCTACTCGAATTTCTCGAATCATTTCTATCACCCTACCAAGTTTATAATATAAAAATTTTCTTTATAAAGAGATTTTCGCTATTTTTTTATGAAATTCCTTTCTATTTTCCCCAGAAGAAATAGACAATTTTCGATATCAATATAATGAAGAAAAAATTGTGACAATAAAGTGAAACTTTAATCAGTGGGAGTTTTCTTCTTACCTCACTTAAATTTTTTACATTTGCTACATTTTAAAGTTGGGGCTTACTACCCGCGGATAGCGAGATAAAAGCTTAGCTTCCATCTTTTTATTTTTTGAACACACAAAAAAACGTAAGTATCTCACTTACGTTCATCCATTTACCTTTTCTGCTTGCCAAAAATATTCACTAAATGCTTTCGCCAATACATCAATGGAACGATTTAATTCTTCAGATGTATTATCTACACCTCCCACTTCAATTAAAATCGCTTGTCCTGATAAGTCCTGATTATAAACACCGTTCCCTGTTTGAAATCCCTTTTGAATAACACCGCGGCTTACTCCAGGATATTTTTTATTAATCGCTTCATGTAGCGCAGTTGCTAATTGTAAGTTTTTTGCATAATTTTTATTTCCTTTTCCAATGACAAAAGCAAGCTTCGCATATGATTTATCTCCAATCGCTTTTGTTGTGACATTTTTACGAGCGCTATCTCGGTGCAAATCAAAGAAGTATTGCAATTCTCTGTTAATAGCCATTGCTTCCTGTACAACTTCACGAGACATTTTATAAGAACTTGTATCATTTAAACCCTTACTAATCAACCTCTCCCCAACATCTGTTTTATCATTAACTGCCCCTATCCCTTCATTTTCTAATTGCTCACGGAATCTGTCTCCCAAAATAGAAATATTCGTCACAGAGCTTGTCGCTTTATTTGGATTTGGATTATTTGTCAAATTTAATAACGGTAAATAAGACTCCCAGCTATGCGTATGATAAATAAAGGCCACTTGTCTTTTCCCAGTTGTTTGAGATGGTTGTTTCTTGTCTTTATTTGTATCCGTTTTCGGAACTTGTCCTGCTTCTCCAGTCCGCTCTTTCACTACTTCCTCAAGTGGAACACTCGATTCTATTGGTAAGTTAGAATAATCTGTTCCTTCACCAGCAATGACGATTTCCGTATCGTATTTCCCAAAACCCGGAAGCTCCTTTCCAACAAAGCTACGTACATCATCAAATCGAATATTCGTTACAGTTGAAAAAAGAAAAGATGAAATCGAAAAATCTTGATTTAAATTCCGATATTCTTGTGTAAAATAGTGATTTTCCTTTCCAATCACATACATATAACCATTTATTGACAACTCATTCAACCAATTATATAAATATGCTGACTTTGTTTCTTTTAATGAAGTCACCATCATACTAATAAGAAAAAAAGTTGCTAACATCATAATGACAACAAATAAAATGAGCTTTCGTACACTCTTTAATTTTACATAAAAAAAGCCTCGATTCATAACATCACCCTCTCTGTTCCAACTTATGTACAAGCTATAGAGAATAGACCGCCTAAATTTCGGCTATATTGTCATAGAGGTGAAGTGAATTGAAGCTAATTATAGGTATAATTCCTATTGTTTTATCATGTGTTTTTTTATTATTTGCAGCACACCCTAAAATCCGTGCTTTCTTAGATATTTGCGCGTACCTTTCATTATATATACTGGGTATACTAATTGCTTTTAACATATATGATGTTGTACTGCACGGCTTAGTATTTATGACAACCATTCACAGTATTTTATTGAATCCATTATTTCTCCTTACCGGGGCTTATGTAGGAGTATATTCTTTATATCTCCTTATTTATAAACTAGTAACAAATGTAAGAAAAACTTAATACTTACCTTTAAATGGAGTGTAAAGATGAAACCACCTTTTATATGTCATAAATGCCAGAAGAAAATTATCAGAAAACAAGATCTTATCACCACAATATTTTACATACGTATCTACTTATTTCACAATACTTGTTTTAGCCAACAATTTTTCTTTTCTAGTTTCATTCCTATTAACACGTTATTTGGAGCATATTTCATTTGGTATACTCTCGCTATAGGGAGTGTTTTAACCATAACTGAACCCTCAATTATTTGGATCTTTTTTTACTACCAGCTCTATATCGCTTCATTTCTTATTATTATATCGAACGTCACTTTTGAAGATAGCGATTAGACTGTCCTTTAGGAATACTTAAACACTCCCAATCTTTTTCTTTCAGCAATTTCCCAACATAAATAATTTGTCCAATATGTGATGCATAATGAGCAATCTGCCTTTCAATTGCTTGCATAACACTATGCGCTTCACCACGAATATGAATTATCTTTAAAAGATCTTGCGGAGTTAATGATTGCAGCGCTTGAAAAACATACCCCCATCCTTCCCCCCATGCTGCTAGCACTTCTTCTTTTGAAGCATAACCGCCTTCAAATTCACCATCACGATTCCGATCTAGCTTTTCACCGTCTGTCGTTAAGAAATCTGTCCATCTTGAGCGCATATTCCCATGCAAATGTTTAATGATAATCTCAACACTGTTTGCTTCTTCATGAGGTGTCCAGCATAGTTGTTCATATGATAACTGTGAAAGCGATTGTTCTCCTTGCTTTTGAATCGCCTTAAAGTTTGAAAAAACACATTCTAAATAAGCTTTTCTAACTTCCATTTCCAATCCTCTCCCATATTAACTAATTGGCGTTCCATTTGGAATTTCTATATCAGGTTGCAATAAGATTACATCACCATGTTCTGGGACTCCTCCTAACACAAGCACCTCTGATTTAAAGCCTGCAACACGTTTTGGTGGAAAATTCACTACGGCAACAACTTGTTTTCCAATTAACACTTCTGGTGTATACCGCTTTGTAATTTGAGCACTGGATTGCTTCATACCAAGTTCACCAAAGTCAATTTCCAGCTTAATTGCAGGTACACGCGCTTCTTTAAACTCTTCTGCTTTTTTTATCGTTCCAATACGTAAATCTAACTGTAAAAAGTCTTCAAAATTAGCCATTTTATTCTCCCTCCCAAATTATCATTTAGACAAAACATGCAAATTCCCTCTAAAAAAAGAAAGATGCCTAAGCACCTTTCTTTTGTAACTCCCTTGATTCATTTGGTCTATATAGGAAGTAACCGATAACTCCACCAACACATGATGGCAATAACCATCCAATTCCTTCCTTATATAAAGGAAGCATTTGCAACACATTTGTTATAGCATCAAACTTAATATTTGCACTTTCTAAACCGTTAAATAGACTAATAACTAGTGCCCCTAAAATCGCACCGATATATATTGTATTTCGCTGCCCAATCCATTTATGGAAATAAGACAGAACAATTAGTACAATCGCAACAGGATAAATAATCAGTAACACAGGCAATGTTACAGCAATAAGCTGTGTTAACCCTAAGTTTGATACAAATAAACTAAACGCACATACCAATGTGACAATCATTTTATGTGATAATCTTGGGAATAAGTTTGTAAAGAATCCCGCACACGCCGATGTAAGTCCAACTGAAGTTGTTAAACATGCAAGTGTAATAACAAGGCCTAACAATACTTTTCCACTTGTTCCATATAGCTCATTTACAACTTTCGTTAAAATAAGACCTCCATTATCAGAAACGCCAAGTGATGTACTTGTCGAACCAAGATAAGCAAGTGATAAATAAATTAATGTTAAGCCTACCACAGCAATAATTCCTGATATAATTGTTATTTTTGCAATTTGTCCACTCTCTTTTATCCCTTTTGAACGAATAACTTGTACAACAACGATCCCAAATACAAGTGCACTAATAGCATCCATCGTTAAATATCCTTGAATAAATCCGCCAAAAAATGCATTTTCTTTGTATGCATCTAATGGTGCAGCAGGCGCCCCAATTGGATCAATAATCGCTTTTCCAACAATTACAGCAACAATTAATACTAATAATGGGGTAAGGAACTTTCCAAACCAATCAATTAGTTTTGATGGATTTAATGATAAATACCAAGTAACCCCAAAGAAAACTACTGTGTATAGAAACAGCATATACCACTCTGACACAAACGCTTCTGATAGAAACGGCTTCATTCCCATTTCAAATGAAACTGCCCCTGTACGCGGGATTGCAAAGAATGGTCCAATCGCTAAATAACTAATCAGTGGGAAAATAAACGCAAATATAGGATGTACTCTAGAGGATAACGCTTTTAAGTCTCCCTCTACAAAAGCTACAGCGGTTACAGCTAATAGAGGAAGTCCGACTCCTGTCACAAGGAATCCAATTGTGGCAATCCAAACATTTTCTCCTGCTTGTTGACCTAATACTGGTGGGAAAATTAAATTTCCTGCTCCTAAAAATAATGCAAACAACATCAAACCAATTGCTATCGTATCTCCTGGCCTTAATCGTCCCTTCATCTTTTTCTTGCATAGCATGTTCCCTATTGTTTTTATCTTTTTTCACAATATGCTATGCATCCTCCTCTCTGCTCATGTTGATTAATATATCGCCCCTTAAAAGGCAATGCCTTTCTCCATAATTTCTCCACTTCCCCTTTTTATTACTCTAATTTATAAATTTTGATTTTTTTGAATATTCAAATCATTAGAGTGTTAAACCATGGAGTAAACTTGTCAGACTTCTTTGCTTTTGTCACACATATAGTAACATATTTAGTTGAAAAATAAAAACATATTTTTTATATAGAATTTTTCGAAAAACAAAATAATAAGTTCTCCTTCCTCGTCTATTATTCTTTTAGGAAAATATTTTAGAAACAAATATGCAACGATTCATTTTGTTATCTCGAAATAACATTACTATTTCCTTTTTTATGTATAACGAAAAGCCATCTAAATTATACAGATGGCTTTGTATCTTCTATTCTATTGTCTCCACTTCACGTGGATTATTCATTTCTTCTACATATACAACGCGAAATCCATGGTCTTCTAAATCCTTAAGCAATGAATCTAATTCTTCTGGTTTAAATTCTTCGCCTAGTGTAAACATAATTCTGCGTACTAATAACGCATCATTATCAAATGTCATTAAACTTTGGATGCCACTATATTTTTTCAAAACTGTAGATAGTTTTTGAATCGCTCCATTATAATCTTGGGTTCCCACCATAACAGAATACCTGCTAGAATGAACACCCCATGCATCCTCTAATAACTCAAATACCTTTTTATGAGTTAAGATTCCAAGAAATGTCCCTTTCTCATCGATAACGGACAAATATGGTAGCTTCTTAATTGTAAAGAACACTTTAAAGAAAGAAGAGTCTTCTCTCACATAGCCCTCTTTATCATTTAATAATTCTGATAAATCATCTTCTAATGAACCTTTATATTCTAAAATATCTACTTTATATACATTCCCTAAAAATTTCTCTTTCTTTTCATCTAAAACTGGCACACAACGATAACCTGTTTTATTTAAATGATCCAATGCTTCACCTATTGTAAATGAAATGGAGCAATATAAAACTTCTCTTTTTGGCACATAATTTCCTTTAATCCTCATAAAAAGCCTCCTTATGTTAAAATACTTTCTGTGCCATAACTATATTATATTTTCAGAAAAAAATAAATAATTTATTTTATTTTTCTGAAATCTTTTCATATTATTGTCATTATTTGTTCATGAATGATTCATTTTTGAGAAATTTAGTAGATTATCATTCTGTACAACAAATAATATAAGCAACTTATCATACTTAAGCTAGTTACTGACTATAGCTGAAAATAAAGAGAATTACTTATAATCCTAGCTTATACCCATATGTAAAGAAAAAGATATTGTAACTTTAGCAAAAAAGCGCTAAAATAAGAATAATAATTTTCTGAATTTTCAAAGAGTAGGTGAACCTTTATGTCTTCATTATTTCGTTCTTACACATATCGCTTTTTTGTAGGATTCCTTATTATTCTTATCATAAGCCCCATTCCCGCCTTATTATTAACTCATGAGTCTTCTTATTTGAAAGGTTTACTTGGGATTTTTCATAATCTCGCTCATTTTCCATCCATTTTCATCCCGATGATTGATTGGATGCATGAATCCATTCTTTTTTCATCACAACCTATTATAAATTCAACCACAACTTTACATGCTCCAGGACAATCTACACTTCTATTCCCTTATATGTGGGAAGTATACTTTTTATCAATCGTGCGTTTTACATTCACACTCGCAATTGGTTTTTCAATTAGCTTAACAATGGGACGTTTATTCTTAAAGGCACCAAAACAACTAAAAAAATACACTTCAATATTGCGCTGGATTCCATACTCATTCAGTACTGCTTTATTACAATGTTCTATTGTTTTAATTTCTTTATACATCGCAAAGTACATAACAATTCCATTCCTTTCCTCTCTCATCATCATAAGTAGTACATCAATGATTATTGTTATACAGGCAATTAAAAAATGGATTCCGTTTTTAAATAAAACTGCAGAACATGATTTACGTGATTCAACTTTTCTCATTAATACGTTATTTATGGCAATTGTTTCAAATCATAAATCTATTTTAAGCTCCATTATTCTGTCATTTTTTTATATGGAATGTATTTTTCATACGAAAGGATTACTACAATTTATTATTCAATTTGGAGGAAGTTCCCCGACCGTTGTCACAATTGGACTGCTACTCATTTATATTCCATACATCATTCTTTCCTTTCTTCAATCCGTGTGGACAACAAACCAGTCTAAACATCAAACTTACACTATCACAAAAACACTGATAAAGTAATTAAGCTTCATGCTATCTCCCTCCTTTTAAAAATGGAGGGTTATTCCCCTTTCATTCAGGGTAAAATACCAACAAATTCATGTATGGTTAGAAAAACATTCCAATATTTACTCATTTCCTTTGACTATTATTTTCATTTCGATTTATTATAAAAGTATAACATACTTGCAGGAGGTGACATCTTTATTCCAACTTCGGAGTAGAGAACACACTTGGACATATTAAATATTTTTCTCATTTTTGTACTTATTCTCATTTCTGGCTTTTTCGTCGCATCTGAATTTGCGGTTGTAAAAGTACGAAAAAGTCGAATTGATCAGCTTGCAAATGAAGGAAATAAGCAAGCATTAGCTGCCAGAAGCGTTGTTTCTAACTTAGATGTATACTTATCAGCCTGTCAGCTTGGTATTACTATCACGTCTTTAGGCCTTGGTTGGCTTGGTGAACCAACTGTTGAACACTTACTACGACCACTATTTGAAAAAATAAATATTACTGGAGCAATGGCTAATACGCTATCGTTTATCATTGCATTTAGTGTCATCACTTTTTTCCATGTTGTATTGGGGGAACTTGTTCCAAAATCTTTTGCAATTCAAAAAGCGGAGGCTATTACATTAAAATTTGCCAAACCACTCATTTGGTTTGATAAAATCATGTATCCTTTCATTTGGTCACTTAATAGTACAGCCGTATTCTTTACAAAACTATTCGGCTTAGAACCAGCAAAAGAAAATGAACTTGCTCACTCAGAAGAAGAATTACGACTTATTTTAGGTGAAAGCTTTAAAAGTGGTGAAATTAATCAAACTGAATACAAATATGTAAACAATATTTTCGAATTTGATGATCGTGTTGCCAAAGAAATTATGGTACCTCGCACAGAAATGGTTTGTTTATCTACCGAAAATACATTAGAAGAAAATATGGATATCGTGGCATCTGAAAAATATACACGTTATCCGATTATTGAAAAAGATAAAGATGATATTATCGGGATGCTAAATACAAAAGAAATTTTTCACGACCAAACGAAGGGGATTCAAAAACCTTTAGAAGCGTATATACATCCGGTCTTAACTGTATTTGAAACAGTACCAATCCGTAAAACATTAATTCATCTTCAAAAGAATCGTGTGCAAATGGCAATTGTAATGGATGAATACGGCGGGACAGCTGGCCTATTAACAATGGAAGATATTATTGAAGAAATTATTGGTGAAATTCAAGATGAATTTGATGCAGATGAATCGCCAATGATTGAAAAACGCACACCAAAACTCACTGTACTGGATGGAAAAGTACTCATTTCAGAAGTAAATGATATATTTGGTCTACATATCGATGATAGTGATTTAGATACAATTGGGGGCTGGCTTCTATCTCAGGCAATTGATTTAAATATTGAAGTTGGCTATTCAATTGAATATGCTGGTTTCCAATTCAAAGCATTAGAACTTGATGGGCATCAAATTAAGAAAGTTGCTGTACATAAACTAGATAGTAAAAAGGAGATATAAAGTGACCGTTTTATTAACACTTTGTATAATTGCTTGTTTTATCGTATCGTTTATTGCGTTTATCTATCCGATTATCCCTGGCATACTTGCACTGTGGGCTGGATATCTCATTTATCATTTTGGCATAAATGGTGGGGAGCTAACAATAAGTTTTTGGATCCTTCAAATCATTTTTACCATCATTATTTTCGTTGCTGATTTTATCGCAAATGGATACTTCTTAAAGAAATATGGAAGTACCAAATGGGGTGAACGTGTGGGAATGGTTTCTATTATTATCGGCTCCTTTTTCTTCCCACCATTTGGTCTCATTATCATTCCATTTCTGTCTGTTTTCGTGACAGAAATAATGCATAAAAAGACACCACAAGAAGCGTTTATGGTCGGAATTGCTACAGTCGTCGGCTTCTTAAGCAGTACAGTAGCAAAAGCAATTTTACAAATTATTATGATTATCATTTTTGTATGTTACATTCTTTTTTAACCATCCCTTTTCAGGGATGGTTTTTTTAATAAGCAATGCCTACACGGCTATTTTCATATACTTTTTCATTTATTAGAGACCACGTAAAACGAGCTGTATCTCCTACCGTAATTTTTGATCCATCCAGTGGTAACATATCCGTCTCCGTCCGGTATATACCCGTTTCTTCACCATCAATTAAATGTGTAGGACAAACAACTGTCCAGCATAGCCCACTATTTTTTAAAGCTACATAAGCAGCTAAATGATCTTCTGCAGCCGTTGTGGTTTTTCTTTTTGATTCTTCCGATTGAAATCGATATATCTTCTGATTTGTTCGCGCCTGTAAAATGCCTGCTGTTCCTATCGTAATAATCCTTTTTACTCCCTCTTTCCCCATATGTTTTATAATGCTAGGTATACTATTCGATAATGTTCTATTTCCATCTGTTCCAAGAGCGCTTAAAACGAGCTCAGCGTCCTTTAAAGCTTTCTTCACATCATTTCCCTGTAATACATCCCCTTCTACGATATGTAGCTTATCATGTCTCATCATAAGCTTATTTTGATCACGAACTAATACTGTGATATCATGTGAATCTTGTAATGCTAGTTTCATTAACTGTGACCCAACTCTTCCAGTTGCACCAAATATACATATTTTCATCTTCGTACTCCTTACTTACTATTTTTCTCTATTCTTTCTCAAAAACGATAAATATGCAACTAAAAAAGCTTCCCCAACACGTGAGAAAGCCCTACCATTCAAAATATTATTTTTTTTCCTTTGAATCTGAAGAATTACTATCCTTGCTCGTTTCTTGATCTTTCTTTTCATCTTGCTGTGATGTTTTGTCCTCATCCTTCTTTTTGTCCTCACCTTTACTACAACCTACCATAAATAAAGAGCTCGCAAGTGCCATAGCAGTTATAGATTTAACCCATTTATTCATTTGCTTATCCCCCTTTTGATAGAATATGTACAATCTCATATTACTTCTCTTTTTTGAAGATAATATGAGAAAAGAGTAAAGATACGGTAAATTTCTGTAAATTTTCTGATAAGAGAGGCGTTTGTTTTTTATTTTGGATCTTTTTCACTTATAATAAAAATAATATAACAAAGAAAGGTTGATATATATGGAACTTGGATTAGCTGGAAAAACTGCACTAGTTGTTGCTTCTAGTCAAGGTTTAGGAAAAGCAATCGCTACGGAACTTGTAAAAGAAGGAACAAATGTTATGCTACTTAGTCGTAATGAAGAAAAGCTAGCATCTTTACAAAAAGAATTGATCGCTCTTAATAAAGGCACTGCCATGTATACAGTTTGTGATGTTACAAACAAAGAAAACATGAAACAAGCGGTAGAATATACTGTACAAACCCTTGGCACAATTGATATTTTAGTAAACAATGCCGGCGGCCCTAAGCCTGGTACATTTGAAGAATTAACAGACGAAGATTGGTACAATTCATTTGAGCTCAATTTATTAAGTTACGTTCGTATGATTCGTGAAGTACTTCCATATATGAAAGAGCAAGGCGGCAAAATTATTAACATTGCTTCGTCTTCTATTAAAGAGCCCATTCCCGGATTACTATTATCGAATACATTCCGCGTCGGCATTACAGGCTTAGCAAAAACGTTAGCATCTGAGCTTGCTCCATATAACATTTTAATTAATACGATTGCTCCTGGACGTATTGCTACGGACCGCATCGCTTCTCTCGATGAAACAGCTGCCGAAAAGCGCGGAATTGCAGTAGAAGACGTTCAAAAACAATATGAAGCAATTATCCCACTTGGAAGATATGGTCGTCCTAGTGAATTCGCTAAATTTGCTACATTCCTTGCATCCGATGCAAATACTTATATGACTGGGCAATCATTCCTTGTTGATGGTGGAATGGTAAAAAGCTTATAATTCTTTTCAAAAAAACAAGACAGCTCATATGCCGTCTTGTTTTTTTATTCTATGCAAATCTTTCGTCTTTATATATATTCTCTATTGTGTATTCTTTTTTCACAACATATTGCCATACACTATATGCATAACGATTCATTTTAACAAAGCAGTTTTCCAAAAATGATCGAAATTCCGGATTTGCAACTTCTACAGCAACTTGGGCGAATCTGAGTGCTAATCTTTTTAAATTCGAAATATAGGAAATAGCAAGTTCAATGTCACCCTGACTTGTATTCTTCATCGGTATATCATTTTGTATAAGGGGAGACTTCAGTTGTTCACAAATCATATGCTGTATATTTTCACCTTCTTGAAAGTTCACTTGTTCATTGTAAGCTTGCAAAATATAGGGCAAATGTTGTTTTAATATATCCTTTAACTCTTCACCTTCCACCCTATTCATATACTCACCAATCATATGAATCATTTCATAACTACACTTCATTAACTCTTCCATACATCTCATATCATAGCTCCCCCTTCCCTCTAAATATATGCCTATAAATAGGATGCCAGAACATTTGCTACCTTTGCTAGAAACCAATCCCAGCTATTTATTTTGTCAAAATCTTTATCAGTTAAGCGTTTAGAATCATGAAAATCCTCTTGTAGTCGTTTCCATACCTCAGCTACAACTGCTTTATCATATATAAAACAGTCCGACTCTGTATTTATGTAAAAACTACGATTATCAAAATTAGCTGTTCCTACATCAACACTTATATCATCAATTATTGTCACCTTTCCATGAAAAAAACCATTCCGGTATTGATAGACTTCCGCACCGGCATCCAGCATCTTTTTTAAATGCGGATAAGCAGCTTGTTTTAGTAACAGAGCGTCACTTTTAAAAGGAACAAGAATCTTTACCGTCACGCCACGCCGCAATGCTTCTTGTAAACCATCCATCATTTCCTTACTTGGTACAAAATACGGCGTTGCAATGATTAATGATTTTTTAGCCCCTTTTAATAATGCACCGTATTCCTGCCATAACCCTTTCCCATCTGAAAATACATATTGATACTTTGCATTTCCTTGCTGAGATGGTCCTTTGTACAAAGAAAGTTTTTCACCAGTATCCGCATACCAATCTTCTGCAAATTTCTGTTCCATATCAGTCGCTCCATCTCCTTCAATACGCAACTGATAATCACGCCATTTCCCAAATTTAGGATCCTTACCGAGATACTCCTTTCCAATGTTAAAACCACCAATGTAAGATATCTTTCCATCTATCACCGCAATACGCCGGTGGTTACGTTGATGCAATGAATAAAACAAATTCTTTAATTTAGGCTTTTTACTAAAAGTAAACTTAACACCCTTTTCTTTTAACTGCTGAATCACTTGTTTCTTCATTTTATAGCCACCTATACGGTCTACTGATAATTTCACATCCACACCGCTCGATGCTTTCTTCTCTAATAATTGTAAAAAATTACGACTCACTTCATCTTTACCAACAATATAAAAATGAATATAGACATACTTTTCTGAACGATTTATATCATCAAACAAATTTTGATACAAATCCGTTCCGTTTGTATATAATTGGAAATTCCCGTATCGAATTTGTGATATTTCAAGCCCACTAGTCATTTTCTTCCCCATCTCTAAATCGATGTTCATCCATATGAATATCCCTATGATCCATAACAAAATGGATACACATTTTTTCATGGATAAAACCCTTTCTTCAAAAACTGTTATTCCTATATCTTTCCTTTTTTTCACGTTAACATACAAGAAAAATCTATATTTTCGTGATATATGTCCCTGTCAAACAAGAGTGAATTTGCATATTGTATGTTGTATCTTAAAATAAAAGGAGGAAATAACAATGGGCTTCGCACATGGAAATGGATTCGCGTTACTTGTCGTACTATTTATCCTCTTAATTATCGTCGGTGCTGCTTGCTTTTGCTAGTTAGCCACCCGAAAGAGCGATATGCAGATGAAAAAACTATAAAGGCGGACACCTAAATTTAGGTGTCCGCTTTTCATTTCAAATTACTTATAAAGTTAATAACGTTGCAATTTTCTTACTTTCTGCTTTTCGAATATGACGTTGTTGCGCACGTAAAACAGCAATTTCATGTAGTTTTTTTTCTCCCTCTGTTTCGGGAATTACATGCGGAACAGGAACTGGATTATTTTCTTTCCCAAGTGCTACAAATGTAACAAAAGATGTTGCTGCAATTCGTTTTTCACCAGAAATTAAATCTTCCGCTACTACCTTTACAAACACTTCCATCGACGTTCTCCCTGTCCAAATGACAAACGATTCATAGCTCACACAATCAGTTGAACGAACTGGATGTAAAAAATCTACCCAGTCCATTGATGCCGTTACACATTCCATTCGTGAATGTCTCGTTGCTGAGATAGATGCAATCATATCCATTTCAGCTAATATTTTACCTCCAAATAATGTGTTATGATCATTTAAATCTGTTGGAAAGACACGACTTGTTTTAAAAACTCTTGATTCATTAACTGTTTTCCCATTTGTTTCTTCCATTTCCTTCACCTCTTTAATTCATTCATAAACCTTTCATAACATGAAAACGAAATAAATACTCCCTAAATTCTCCTAGTCCCATGCATCCTATATATTAATTAATATGAGAACATTGAAACTACCCTATGCTTTTTTGTTCATCTTGTATATAAAAATTACACTAGGTGAACTACATATTATATATTAGCAATTTTCATAAATTTATGTCTATAAAAAAGAACCGATTATAATCAATCGGCTCCTCTAAATACATATTGTTCTTTCGGCTGTTCAACTTTATTCCATTTTGTTACTTCCAAAACAGGAATATTTGCATGGAATGGTTGATAAAACTCAGTTGAAATTTCACCTTCCACTTCAATCCAATCATCATTCTTCCACTCTACTCCATCTGGCTTTTTCACTAACATCCCGTATACACCTGAATCGGCTACACAATGAATAATACCAAAGCGGAATAAGAAATATTGTTCTTTCTTTGAAGAATCATCGCGGAAAACAAATCCTTTAAACGAAAGTGTCTTACCTGTAAATTCACCAGGATAATTATAAATTGTTTCCATACCTTTTAAGAAGTCTTCATCCTTCAAGGCAATATTATCTTTTGTGACGTATTCTTTTTTTCCTTTTTCCATCACACCACGATACCCTTCTTTTCCATAGTAAATACTCGTATCGGGTCTTAAAAACTGCCTTGTAATAAATGGATCTGTACTCTCTGCTTGCGCAACAGGGAAATGAAATCCTTTCGCTTTAACAATATCTGAATCTAACGTCGCAATTGGAAAGAATAGTCCTGAAATAATAGGGAAACAAAATAATGTATACGCAAAAGTTCGTTTCCACCATGTGTTTTCATCTTTTGAATGATCATGTCCACAATGACTATGATCACAACCACAACTGTGCTGATCTTTTTCCTTTTTGTGTTCCTTTTGGAAAACAACAATGATTTGAATAAGTGTTAAAAACCCTAAAATAATTGCAGCTGTTTTTGATAAATATGCGTACTTCATATTTATATACTTTGTTATATTACCTGAAATATGAAGCTGCGCAATTAAGATTGTAAACCCGAGTAAAATATATGCTCGAAACATAACCTACCACCCCATCGCATAAATGAGTAGTGAGCTTGCATAAACCACAAGTGTAACTGTAGCTATCACAACAATTACAAATTTTGTTTTAAATGTCGCAAGCATCATAAACATATTTTTAATATCCACCATCGGTCCATAAACGAGGAACGCGACAAGTGATGCTGTTGAAAATGTACTTTGGAACGAAGATGCAATAAAAGCATCCGCTTCTGAACATAGTGATAAAATATACGCAAGTCCCATCATAACAGCTGATGAAGAGAACGGTCCTTGCCCTATAGAAAGTAGTGTTGAAGTTTGTACAAATGTTTGAACTGCAGCAGCAATTAATGCTCCCATTACTAAGTATTTCCCCATTGAGAAAAACTCTTCAACCGCATGTGTACATACGTCCCACATCTTTTTACGCAAAGGACGCTTATGATCCACCTCTGGGAAATGTTCATCACGTAGTTGATGATCTTTAAACATAAACGATAATATAAGTCCAACGATAATAGCTACAATAATGGCTACAATGGAACGATACCACACCATATGCATACTACTTCCAAACGCAACATATGTTGCAAATAATACAACCGGATTAATAATTGGCCCCGTTAACATAAATGCAATTCCAGCATACGGCGGAACACCTTTCCCAATTAAACGTCTTACAATTGGAACGATTCCACATTCGCACCCTGGAAACATCATGCCAAGAAAAGTAGCTAATAATACAGACAGAAATCGATTTTTGGGCATCCATTTTGCCACCATATCTTCTGTCACAAACATTTGAATGAATCCTGAAATAAATACACCAATTAGCACAAATGGTAGTGCTTCAATTAAAATTGAGATAAAAATCGTATTCATTTGCAGGAATGCTTTCGGTAACTGAAACAATTCCATGATGTATTTCCTCCATCTTTTCATTAACAATATGTAATTTTAACCTCAATTTATTATTTGAACAAGCCCTTTTCAAATCTACAAATCATGGAAATAAGTTTTTCATCAATACACATATTGTATATAAGAAACGTTTTATTACGACAAAAAAGCTGCTCTAGCGCAGTTTGATAACTATGCTAGAACAGCTTTCATATGATTTAAAAATAACGTTTCTTCCAAAAAATAAAGGCCATTACGCAAGATAATATTGCGGATATAATCATAGCCATTAAAAAACCATGCGGATTTTCACTTAAAGGAACTGGAACATTCATTCCAAAAAAACTGGAAACCATTGTTGGCACTGATAATATGATTGTCATAGAAGTTAAAAACTTCATAACACTGTTTAAATTATTAGAAATAACCGAACTAAACGTATTCATCATACCACTTAAAATATTACTATATATTTCAGCCATTTCAATGGCCTGTTTATTTTCAATTAATACATCTTCTAGTAAATCTTGATCATCTTCATACATTTTAATAAACGTATTATTGCGCATTAACTTTTGAATAACAATTTTGTTTGCTTTTAAAGATGTTGTAAAATACACTAAACTCTTTTCAAGACCTAATAATGTAAAGATTTCTTTATTTTTCATCGACTTATTTAACTCGTGCTCTAGGTCGATTGTTTTTCGGTTAATTTGTTTTAAGTATCGTAAATAATAAGTAGAAATCGTATATAAGAGCTGCAATGCAAAACGAGTCTTTTTAAAAGTATAAAATTCTTTAATACGCTGATTAATAAATCGCTCGAAAATCGGATTTTCTTCTAAACAGATTGTAACGAAACATTCCGGCATTACAATCATACCAATTGGAATCGTGTCGTATATTGAATTTCCTTCTTCATCATGCCTTACTGTTGGAATATCAACGATAATTAATGCATTGTCATCTTCTTTTTCAATCCGAGATCGTTCTTCATCATCCAAAGGGTCTTTAATAAAATCCAATTCTACATTCAATGTTTGCACTAGAAATTGAATTTCTTCCTCTGTTGGATGGAGTACATTAATCCAACAACCTTTTTGAATTTCCTCTATTTCTTGTAGTTTTCCGTTTCGGTCTGTTAAATAAATATTTAACATACTATCACCCCGATTCTTTTTACATGTGGGAATCTACCTCACTTAAACAACAGTTTTTGAACCGCTACTTTCAGCATATGAAACAAACGTTTAAATTTCAATAGAAAATTATTTTGAAAACGCTTTTCTTCATAATTTCTTTCAAAATAGAAAAAGACAGAGATTGCTCTGTCTTTTCAAAAGCTCATGTTGCCTTTATAACATATTTAGACAGCATCCACAAGTTAAATGAAACTGAAACTGTGTAGCCTGCATATGTTGAGATAATAAAACTGGTGTAGTCAAAGTACGGCAATAATATAATATTTAGTACAATCTTTATTATAATTCCTAAGGTTAAACCTAGAACTGTTTTTTTTTGCTGATCAATCCCTTGTAACATCGCAGCAGTAACTGTAAACAATGAAAATAATATACACGCTGGTGCATAGTACCGTAAAATAACACTTCCTAAACTTGGATCATTTCCTACTCCAAATAAAAGAGTGTATATAGGTTGGGCTAATATAATCATTCCAATTGCTGCGGGAATTGTAATCCCTACAACAAGTAAATTCGTTTTCGTGAAATGCTTATATAATAATTGTTCATTTCCAGCTGTATAAGCTTTCGTCATTTCAGGAACAAGAGACATACTAAAAGCTGTTGCAACGGATACAGGAATAAGTACAACCATTTGGACAAGCCCAATTATTGCATTTATTTTTTCTGCTTCACCTTGTACGTAACCTATCTCTATTAAAAGTTTATTGATTGTAAATGTATCAATTGTTTGATACAACGGAATCGCTAACCCAACAGCAACAAATGGAATTGAATACGTAAATAGCTCTTTGTATAAAGCAAAAAAGGACTTCGTTGTCTGTGGGATACTGGCAATCTCTTTCCGTTTTAAATATTTTCGCCTTCTCATATAAAACCCTATCAAAACAGTCAATCCTGCCGCTGCCCCCATAAATGCACCAAAAGTTGAAACTCCAACCGCTAACGAAACAGACGCTTTCAAAATATGCAAAACAACAAAGCTTCCTATTAAGATTGTTAAGACACGAAAAAACTGTTCCACAACTACACTAGATGCTGACGGTCCCATAGATTGAAATCCTTGAAAAAAACCACGCAATAAACTCATTACTGGTACAATCAATAATGCAAAACTAACAATTCGAATATTATACGTCACAGCAGTCATACTATTACCAGTTTGATCACTTCCGTCGATCACTAGCTTTGCAAGATATGGAGCTAACATATAAAGAACTAGAAATGAAACAATTCCCATAAAAACCATAAAAAACAGTCCACTTTTTAGCACCCGTTTTACTGTATGATAATCATTTAACTCATCGTATTTTGAAACCATTTTAGAAACAGCAAGTGGCAATCCCATCGTTGCAATGCTCAGCATAATTGTATATGGCCGATATGCATATGTATATAATATGTATCCACTAGTACCAACCATCGCTGTAAATGGGATAACATATATAAATCCAAGCATTTTAGATATCATCGTTGCCATCGTTAAAAATAATGTTCCACGTAAAAACGGTGATCCTTTCATTTCATTCCCCCGCTACGCTTTATTACTACACATTATGGACAACTTCTTTATTTTAGAACTGAAACGTATAAAAAAAAGCCAATGAAATCATTGGCTTTAACGAACTGTTTTTCTTTTTTTCAATACCTTTAAACCGAAATAAAGAGCAATAAAGAGCACTGCCCCAATAATTATGTAATGCGTATAATCAGCTGCATATTCTTTAATATGCCGCCAATTCCCACCTAGTTTTTCTCCTAAATAAATAAAGAGAATTGACCACGGAATAATCGCAACTACTGTATATAGTGTAAAAAGTTTTAAAGGCATTTTCGCTAATCCTGCTGGTATTGAAATCGCATGGCGTACAATCGGGATGAAACGAGCAGAGAAGATTACCCCCGCACCATAACGTTTAAACCAACTTTCGGCTACATCTAAATGATGCTTGTTAATCAATAAATATTTACCATATTTTTCAACTACCGGACGCCCTCCGTAATATCCTAACCAGTATAAAAAGATTTGTGCTAATGTACCGCCAATTGTACCGGCGATTACTGCGCCAATAAAACTTATTTTATCTTGCGCAACTAAAAAACCAGCATAAGAAAGGACAATCTCACTCGGAATAATTTCAATCATTAGCCCTAAAGCAACTCCAAAGTATCCTAAACTTGCGAAAAATTGCAATAACTGCTCTATTAAATTTGCTAACATTTGCTTTTCTATCTCCTTTTCTGCTTACATACCTTCTTATTATCCCACAAAGATTTATACATGCCAATATATTCCTCATTCCTTACCCAAAATATGTACAATTCATTATAAATATACCAGGCACGAATAGAAAGAAAAAGAGATTTATACGCTTTGAATGATCCCTGGACTATGGCCTGCATGTGCTTGAGGAAGGGGACTTCTGTTGGAGTACTGTTAAACTATCTTTATTCTTATCTTTACATATTTTCTTAATCAAGTAAGGAGCTTTTATTCCTATCTTTCATACAGGCAAACATCTCTCTAATTTGCCACTCTGTATTTCTAGCAGTCGATAACTCTGGGATTTCCTTTTCACCAAAAAAGGTCACTTCTTCTGTTTCAATACTTGTTTGCTTTTCGCCCCCAACAATTTCACAACCAATAAATATTTTATATACATGCATTGCTGATGGTGATGGATAATGTTTTTCTTTATCAAATACTGCTAATAATCGAAAATGATCAACTTTATAACCCGTTTCCTCCCACACTTCTTTTGCTGCCACTTCTGTTGGCGTATAGCCAACATCTGCCCAGCCACCTGGAAGAGCCCATTTCCCGTCACTTTTTTCTTTCACAAATAATAATTTTCCATCCTGATACACGACAGCCCGAATATCTACTTTCGGTGTTTGATAACCCATTTCATTGGCAAATAATCTCTCTACCACTTCCCAATCTGTCTTCGTATAATGAGACATCATCGTAACTGAAAGATCACGTAATTGTTGAAAACGTTCCATATCATACACATCTTTTGAATACGTTAAACCAGCCTGAGCAATGGCTTGTATTTGTTTTACCCAATCGATCCATTTCACTTCCATATTCTCACCATCCTAGGAAAGATATTCTCTACTCACATTGAACAATACGTAATTTCACTGCAAACGAAAAAATAGACTACTTGTTCACTTAAAACTAAACTATACTTAGCAAAAATAACAGAATATACACCATTCCTTCAAAATCTTACTATAATCTCTGTTAATTTCTATTGTTGATTAAGAAATAAAAAATATAAAAAGTTCATCTCCATTTGTATAAACGAATTAAATATTTGTAAATTTTTTGGATAGCCATTGCAAAAGATTCCTTCTCTTCAACAAAAGGAAAATGATTCCTATTTTCAAAAATTACTAATTTTGAATCTGAAATCAAGCTATGTATTTCCTTTGAATAAAAAACTGGGCATTGAACATCATGTTGACCACACAAAATGAGAGTAGGGAAATGAATATATCTTAATTTCTCTCGAATATCATACGTTTTAAGATCTTTATTATAGGCACGCATTCTTTTTCTAATTATTTTATTAAAATATTCATTATATTTCTAATGAACCAAATCTCCCTGTCCCATTCGGTTGTATTTTACCATATATAACCATTCTTTTGTTAAATCATTACTCTAATTGCACTCTTTTTTGAGCAATGAAAGACTAATCCCCATATACACTTAAAGAATGGTGCACTTCCTAGAAATCACCAATCTTCTACAATCATTTTACTAATAGACGCATTATTACTTTGATGTTCCACAACGTCGAGCAATTGAAACCTACTCAAATAAGATGAATCTTTAATCTTTCGTTTCTTGCTCCCTCCTTCACCTAATATAAATTTTAATATAGTAATCTTACTACTCGCTAATAGCGGGATAACAAAAAAGAGATTGATAACGAATCAATCCCTTTTCACATTATGTTAATTCATGGAGGTGTTCTTCAATATATTGCCGACGATTATTGATATATTGAAAAATCATTTCTGCTTCTTTATCAAAAATGTCTATTTTATCTTTCATATAAGGATCTTGAATAAGATACGGACGAATCGCTTCGCACATTCCCTCTACTTGTGGCCTTATAAAAGAAACCGTAAATTTTTCCTCCAAAATTTCTTCAAGGATATTGCGGTAACGTTTTCGAAATACTGGTATATCAAGAATTCTGGCACTCAATGTATTATACCCTTGAATTCGAATGTATTCATGATTAAGTGGCCTTCCCTCTACATCACGGCCCCATGTAGCATCATAATCCCATGGTATCACTTCAAACAAATGCGTTTCATCATTATGATACAATGCATAGTTATGAACAAACCCATCAAAGTTTTGAGTCAAAATAACACCTGCTAACCATCGCAAATATTTTTCAACATCAAGATAATTCACTATTTCTTTTTCATATTTTTCTCGCGATAGTGCATTTGCCTGATAAACGAATTCACTAAGCTGTTCTTCACTATGTTCATTCGCACATTTAAACTCATAGCCTGCAGATAGGTTTGTTTTAACATCTTGATCACGCTCACTTATTAAAGAAAAATTCGCATCATCATCAATCGCATAATAAATTGACCCACTCGGTAATTTACGGATTTTCAAAAAATTCGCATCAACAGATTCTAATTGCAAATATACCCCTTGAATTTGACCATTAATTTTAATAAAAACATGCTGAGATTTTGGTGAAAGCACACCAATATCACTAAAGAAGTCAAGCGATAATTTATTTCTTATAAGTGACGGATCCTTAAACTCAGAATTCAAATGAAACTCTTTCACCCCTTGAAATTGTTTCGGCTTATAGAACATAACATGATATGATTTTTTATCAAATTCTCGAATATGTGCTCCCCGGTATACAATGTCAATATCATACTTTCTTTTCCCATATGTTAATTTAGCAGGCACTGGACTATCAGACCAAATGTCCTTCTTTAATTCAACAAGATACATCGGATGAATAAAAAAATCATAAGAAGGCAACATGTTCTCCCATCCCTTCTTTTTTTCTCCATTTAATGTATGCTCATTGCTTTGTCCATGTCCATATATCCGCTATATGTCTATTTTTATTGAAATCTAAGCTCTTGTCTCATACAGAAGAAATTCTCTCCTCATATCCTGATTAATGTAAAAGGATACTTTTTCATTTTAATTAGCGATAAGGAGGGTTTCTATGAAACGTGATATTCAAAAAGCCGTTGAGGAAATCAAAAGTGCAGGGATGGAAGAATTTTTACATCAAGACCCAAGTAAGTTTGATTGTGACGATAATAAATTTTCTGGTCATAAATGTACAACAAGCTGTAAATGTCCTCGAACAAAATGTACACGTGTGAAAAAATGTACGTTTGTTACGAAGCGTACTCGTGTACGTGTACAAAAGTGGACATTCGTTACAAAATGTACGCGTGTGAAGAAATGTACGTTCGTTACAAAACGGACACGTGTGAAAAAATGTACGTTCGTTACAAAACGGACACGTGTGAAAAAGTCCACTTGTGTTACAAAACGGACACGTGTGAAAAAGTCCACTTGTGTTACAAAACGGACACGTGTGAAGAAATGTTTCTGTAAAAAATGTGTTTTCATCCGTAATCATGATAAAAAATCTTGCAATCACTCATGGGATGATGACTGTCATTCAAGCTGCCATGATTGCGATCATCACAAACATTCATCTTGCAAACGGAAAAAAGTCGATCACTTCTGGTTTAGAAAACGTAATTGCTAATTCTTTATCCCTTATTGTTAACAGTAAACGTAAAAAGATCGCTCTATTGCGGTCTTTTTATACTTGCTGAAAATGACTTATATCGGCAAACTGTTTAACACTAGCCTCTTTTCCTTCAAATTCAATGATACTTAAGCTCGCACTATGCATAAATGGATCATCCCACACTCTTTCAACAGAAAGACCAGTAAAATGTCCCACAAGTAATTTTGCAGCTGCTGCATGAGATACGATTAAAATACTTTCCCCTTTATGTTTTTCTAAAAGAAGGTTTACTCCTTCTATCACCCGACTATGTACATCATAGAAATTTTCGCCTGATGTCGAACAAAAACGATGTGGCTCATTCCAAAACGTATGTACTTCCTCTGGGTACTGCGCTTCCAAATCCACAAGCATTTTCCCTTCCCAGATCCCCATATTAATCTCATAAAAGTGCTCATCAGCTATAATTGGAATATTCCGCTCTCCTTTTATTAACTCTGCCGTATGCATTGTTCTCCCGCTTGGACTACTATATATCGCATGAAGTGGTATATCCTTTATATGATCCCCTAACTGCTTTGCCTGTAATATCCCTTTTTCGGTTAAATTAGAATTTTTTCTCCCTTGCATACGCTTTGCCACATTCCACTCTGTTTCTCCATGACGTGTTACATATAAAGTCGTTTTCATTCGTTTTCTTCCCCCTCATCAAATTGGTCGTAATTCCCATGGTTCCAATGTTCCTACAATACAATCGCTTTGTTTACTCTGAATTCCTGCTATAACTCCATCAGTAATCTCTTCATGAGTCAACCACCTTGAATGTTCACCTTGTAAAATAAACCCTAATAAAATTCTATGATAATTACAGAAAGCACTTCCTATTTTTTGACGTTCCAATCGAGATGCACTTCTCCCTAATATATGAAACAAACTATAGGATTTAGAATGTAATTCAATTTCTTCACAAATTACTTGAAGCGCCTTAGCAGTTGTATGTACCCAAGCTACGACTAATGTGATAGGTCCATTTTGTTTAATCGTATCTTTAATAGATTGTTTCAAAGCATCGCTATCGTGGTAATCAAGAGAAATACATGTAACATTTCTTGGAGCATTACATGTATTTTTTACATCTTCTAACCTATTCCTATCTCGTCCAATAACAGAAACATAAAGCCCTTGATTACAAAGCCAAACGGACACTTTCTTCAGCATCCCTGTCCCTCCAATAACGAGCGCATGCATGCTCTTCCCATCCCCCTTTATTTCATCAATAAAATTTCATATGTGGTTTTGCTTCCTTATAATACTTTAAGCGATCCTGCAGTGTACCTGAATGAAACTCAAACTTATGTCCATCTGGATCAATAAAATAAATAGACTGACAATCTCTTACATCACGTTCTCTTCCTTGTAAAATATGAACTTTATTCTCCTCTAATCGCTTTAATAGTCGACCAAAATCCTCTTGTTTAACAGAAAATGCAAGATGTGTATATGACTGATGAATTTCATTTCGTGCAATATCTGCTTCTTCATTGAGTGCCACCCACACTCCACATATATCAAAATATGCGAGTTTTCTTCCTTTTACTAATAACTTCCCCTCTAATACTGTTTCATAAAATTGAATAGATCTTTCTAAATCTGAAACCGAAAAACAAAGATGATTAAAGCCATTTATCAACATAAGTCCTCCTTACAAAATAAGAGATGAGCGAAAATTCGCGCATCTCTTATTATACTATTTTTTTGTAATATACGCCCATTTATAACTAAAATCGCCGCCGAATGTATGATTTGCAATTCCTTTTACATATGTTTTTTCTAAATATGCTGTACTTTGCTGATAAGTAGGTGAAATCGCTGTATCTTCTCCAATTAAGATTTTTTCAGCTTCTGCAAGTGCTTTCCAGCGCGCTGCATCATCTTTTAACAACTCACCTTTCGATTTAGCAACTAGGTCATCATATTTCGGATTTGAATACGCCATTTCATTAAATGAACTTCCTGTAATAAACATATCAATATACGTCATTGGATCTGGATAATCTGGGCTCCATGCTGATAGTGAAAACTCATATTGTAATTTCTTCTCTAAATCTAATTTCTGTTTATACGGTTGTTGTTTCAAATTCACTTTAATTCCAGGTAAATTTTTCTCAAGCTCTTCTTTAATAAAGTCGCCAACTTTTTTCCGGCTACCATTATCATCGTTTAGTAATTCTACCGTAATTGTATCTTGACCCAGTTCTTTTTTCGCTTCTTCCCATAACTTTTTCGCTTTTTCCGCATTGTCTTTACTATCATGGAAGTTTTTATTTACAGTACGAAAATCTTTTCCATCCGGACCTGTTGTGAATTTTTCTGGTACTAAGAAATATGCTGGTAATGAGCCATCATTTAAAATGACATTTGCAATACCTTTTTTATCATAAGCTAAATCAATTGCTTCACGCACTTTTTGATTTTTAAATGTTGCATTTTGTTGATTAAAACGTAAGAAATACATACGCGGATCTAGTTTCGTTTTGAATTCATCTGGCTTATTCTTTTTATATTTATCAACAAACTCTGAAGTTAAAATTACGCGGTCCGCTTGATCATTATCATATAGGTTCACACCTGTGCTCGTTTCTTTTACGACACCGACATTAATTTCTTCTAGTTTTACAGTATCTTTATCCCAATAATTTGGATTTTTCTTTAATTGATAGCTTTGCTCATGCTTCCATTCACTTAACGTAAATGGTCCATTGTATAAAATTTTATCAGCTTCTAATGCATACTTATCACCTTGTTTTTTTACAAACTTCTCATTTAAAGGGAAGAATGTTGGAAATGATGTAAGATCAAGAAAATATGGAGTTGGTTGTTCTAGTTCTACCACTAGTGTCTTATCATCCTTTGCTTTTACACCTAGCTGATCAAGTGGTAGCTCCCCCTTATTAACTTTTTGAGCATTTTTTACATCAAATAAAATAAATGCGTATTCAGCTGCTGTTGCTTTATCAAGCGCACGTTGCCAGCCATATACAAAATCTTGTGCACGAACTGGCTCACCATTCGACCACTTTGCATCTCGTAATTCAAAAGTATATGTTTTCTTATCTTCACTAATCTTCACATCTTTTGCCATACCTGGAGTTCGCTTGTTATCTTTATCTAATCGATATAAACCCTCCATTGCATTTACAAATACTCGAAATGATACGGAATCTGTTGATTTTGATGTATCCATCGAAGGAATTTCTGCTGTTTCTAGTAAGTTTAGCACTTGTTTATCGGCCATCCCCTTACCTGTTTCTTTCTTCGTTGTCGATGCTTTCTCCCCATTCCCGCAACCTGCAACGAACATACTTGTTGATAATGCAAGTGCAGCAAGCGTTGAAACTTTTTTCTTCATTATTCCTTCCCCCAATCTGTATGTATACAATAAAGCATGTATAATATTATTATACAAAAAATTCTGATTATTTTAAATATTTTTCTTTCCTAAAATAAAAAAAGAAATGAATGTAAAAGCTGCTCCATCTGCTTTTACATTCATTTCTTATAACATTTCTTTTTTTTCATCTTTTTGTAATCCGTCATCCAACTCAAAAAGATCTTGCGTACGAAACACATCTTCCATCATTTTCAAAAACTCTTTTTCACCTTGGGGCTCACCGTTAACTGTAAGAGAATATGGTTCAATTTCATGCAACCTGTAATCGACAACAAATTGAATGATAATTTTTTGTCTTGTCATACCATGATTGTATCCATGAAATTCTACTAATTCCAATCCATCTCCCCCGCGGTAATAAACCCAGGTTGGTTGCTTAAAATGCTGTTCAAAAGATTCCCCAATAGAAAAAAAAGGATACTCATAAAGGGAACTTGCTCGTACTTTTTGAATAACATCTTGATCTGTAGGAAAGAAAAAGTGACTCATGAATATACTAGCAGCTGTCAAAATTGTAACAATAGCCGCTCCCATTTTACTTGTTCCTCCACTATCACGGATGAGATAACGCTCAACATCTCCATTCTTTATCCCTCTTGCTTTTATCCGGTATATTTTCCGCTCAGCAAATCGATAATATAACCCATTTGCAAAAATTCCGACCCCTATCATCATTAAAATGAGCAATAAAAAGGTAAGGGGAACCATGTTAATAATGGGGAGTGCTACATTGAATCCCATATAGTATGAAAATGCATCACAAGCTACTAATAAAATTACAAATAAACAAGCAGGTAAGTAATATTTTCGATAACCAAACCATCCGACATTGAAAATAGCAGCCCATCCATTCCAGCTCCACCTTGCTATTCGTTTCTTTTCTTTGTCCCATTTTCTTTTATAATATGGATAATGTGCTCCCACATATTGTTCCATATCTTTTTCGATTGGTGAGGTCCCCTCTTTTGTTCCATTATGTAAAGTTTGCTGACAATCCTCACAATTAAATTGACCGTCAGGACAAGGATTCCCACAATTTATACAACGCAAAATAATCCCTCTTTCCCTGATTTATCCCCTACTTATACTTCTGTTGTCCAGCATACTAAAAAATTCAGCTATTTAACAAGATGATTCCTCCCCGCAAATAACAGGTTAAACCATTCGTATGAAACTCAGAAATACTTACTTACTTACTTACTTACTTACTTACTTACTTACTTACTTTCTACTAGACTTTGTTATCCTCTAAGCAATGAAAACTACTATCTCCATTTGAAAAGAGTTTTATCTTATTGCAAAATCCCCTCATGTTTCAATAACCATTCTTTTCGCCATAGACCACCTGCATATCCAACTAACTTTCCACTTTTTCCAATTACACGATGACACGGAACAATAATAGAAATCGGATTGCGACTATTCGCTCCTCCTATCGCACGCACCGCCTTTGTGTTACCAACCTTTTCTGCAATATCCAGATAGGAAGCATTCACTCCATATGGAATCGTATAAAGTGCATCCCAAACACTCTTTTGAAATGGTGTTCCAACCGCTGACAGTGGTACTGTAAATTCAGTTCTCTTTCGATTAAAATATTCATCTAATTCAGCGAGGCACTGTTCTACAATTTGATTTTTATTCTCTTCTTTCCGTTCCTCTACAAAAATAACAGAAGTAATTCCTTCATCATTTGCAGTAATTTCAAGCAAACCTATTTCGCTTTCATAATAAGCTCGGTACATGCCCCTATCCCCCAATTTAATTTATTTCAATAATTGTAACATAAATGTACAAAATTTCGGGAATAAGCGTTTCATTATGGAAACAAAAATGATGATGATACAATAAAGGAAACTGCAATAAGGGGGAATAAATATGAACTATCAGCTTTTTTCACCTTATACGATTAAAGATGTTACATTAAAAAATCGTATTGTTATGTCACCGATGTGTATGTACTCTTCAGAAAACGAAGATGGAAAAGTGACAAATTTCCATCTTATCCATTATGCGTCTCGCGCAGCTGGTCAAGTAGGCCTTGTTATGCTTGAAGCTACAGCTGTTGTACCTGAAGGACGTATTTCTAATAAAGATTTAGGTATATGGAATAATGATCATATTCCAGGGTTACAAAAAACGGTGTCCCTCATCCATGAAAATGGGGCAAAAGCAGCTATTCAGTTAGCCCATGCTGGTCGAAAAGCTGAATTACATACAGACTCTGTAGCACCCTCGGCTATTGCATTTAATGATACAATGAAAACCCCAATAGAAATGAATAAACAGCTAATCAAAAAAACAATTTCTGCTTTTCAAGATGCCGCATGCCGTTCCAAACAAGCAGGATTCGATATTATTGAACTCCACGCGGCTCACGGCTATCTCATTAATGAATTTCTCTCTCCATTATCAAACAAACGAACTGATGAATATGGCGGATCACCTGAAAACCGTTACCGTTTCTTAAAAGAAATCATTGATGCTGTAAATGAAGTTTGGAATGGTCCTTTATTCGTTCGTATTTCTGCAAATGACTATCATCCTGAAGGATTAACAGTCCATGACTATGTTCAATTTGCAAAATGGATGAAAGAACAAGGTGTAGATGTAATTGATTGTAGTTCTGGGGCAGTTATACCTGCACAAATCGACGTTTACCCTGGCTATCAAGTAGAGTATGCAAATCATATAAAAGGACAAGCACACATTGCGACAGGCGCAGTAGGATTGATTACAAGCGGGATACAAGCAGAAGAAATTTTAGCAAATAATGAAGCGGACTTAATCTTTATCGGTCGCGAATTACTTCGCAATCCATATTTTCCAAGAACAGCAGCTAATGAACTTGGATTTGAATTACAAGAGCCCCACCAATATCAACGTGCTCGTGGTAAAATAGCCTCGACTCGCCGCTAATACGCAATAATGAAAACGAGAAGGGCTCCCCTTCTCGTTTTCATTATTCCATCATTGTAATCTCTGTAGAATTATAAATATGGACACCAGATTCTTCACGTAGTGCCGCTAAGTACATCCCTTTTGCAACCTGCTCAGCTGTAATCGGCTTATACTTTTTTAAAGTACCATTAAATACAAATGGCAAAACACCAGATATCTTCTCAGCCATTCTTTCTCCAAAACGAAATTCTTCTCGATCTCCTAGCAATAGTGATGGTCTAAATATATGAATCCCACCGATCACTAACTTTTGAAGTTCCTCCTCCATCTTCCCTTTTACTTGTGAATAAAAGAAAAGTGATTTTGGATTAGCACCCATAGAAGAAATAACAAGAAAATTTTGTACACCTTGTTTTTCTGCTAAACAGGCCGCTCGTAATGTATATTCATAGTCTACTTTTTTAAAATTCGCTTTCGTTTTCGCTTTCTTAATTGTTGTCCCAAGACAGCTAAAAACATCATCAACAGCAAAAAATTCTTTATACTCTTCTAATATAGAAAAGTCAACTTGTTTCTGCTGTAACTTTTCATGTTCCCATTGCAGTGGCTTTCTTACAAAAACCATAACCGAATCATAGTAATCTGAGTCAAGTAATAGCTGCGTCACTTCTTGTCCAACTAAACCACTCGCACCGAGTACTAAGGCTGTTCTTTTATTCATTTATCTTTATACCTCTTTATCTAATTTTATACCGTCCAAACAGGCAGTACAAATCCTATTTCTAGGAGTTTCCTTTTTCTTATTCTATCATAAGTAAAGCACTATGCGTGATGCAAGTGCTTTACTTACTCTTCTCTCCTTTTTTCTCTGTTGGTAACTTGCTTATTATCCTAGAGTCACCTAGATTACTTATTAATGTCTTGAGGAAAATCAAAACACATGTTAATGGCAAAACTACTGCTAGTATCAATAAGATTGCTTCCATTATGTAATCCAATTACTCATCCCCTTTTCATACCCTCTACCTCAATATATGAAAGGAGTGTTGTCACATATGCGACATTCATAAAAATTAATACTGTTCTTTTTGACAACTTTATAACAAAATCAAATCGGAATGATTATTATTTATTGCAACTTTCGTAAAGATGTATTATACTAAGTTCGCAACTTAAAACGTAATTATTCCGTTTTATAACAAAAAGATATTTTTTCTCTTATTTTGGAGAAAATAAAATTGGAAAAGAAAGAAAAGAGGAGAATTACATGAAGAAAAGGTTAATGGTATTTTCTTTTATACTTATTTTCACTTTAATTTTTGCTGGGTGTGCCAGCAAAAAAGACGAAGCTGCAAAAAAAGATGGAAAACTTTCTGTATATACAACTATTTTTCCACTTGCTGACTTCGCTAAAAAAATCGGTGGTGACTATGTAAATGTTGAAACAATTTATCCACCTGGCGCTGACTCTCATACATATGAGCCAAGTCAAAAACAAACGGTACAAGTTGCGAAGGCAGACCTATTCGTATATAACGGTGCGGAATTAGAGCCGTTTGCAGAAAAAATGGAAAAAGCATTAAAAAAAGAGAACGTAAAAGTTGTTAATGCATCTAAAGGTTTCGATCTTATCGCTTCATCAGAAGAAGAACATGAGCACGAGGAAGGTCATAAAGAAGAAGAAAATCACCATCATGACAAAGACCCACACGTATGGCTTGATCCTACACTTGCGATGAAGCAGGCTGAAAAAATTAAAGATGCGCTCGTAGAATTGCAACCAGATCATAAAAAAGAATTTGAGAAAAACTTCGCTGCCCTACAAACAAAGTTCACTGACTTAGATGATCACTTTAAATCTGTTGTTTCAGATGCAAAAACGAAAGATATTTTAGTTTCTCACGCTGCATATGGATATTGGGAAAAACGCTATGGCTTAAAACAAATACCAGTTGCTGGCATCTCCGCTTCCGATGAACCATCACAAAAAGAACTTGCTAACATTACAAAAACAGTAAAAGAGCATGGTTTGAAATATATTTTATTTGAAACATTCTCTACTCCAAAAGTAGCAGAAGTTATTCAAAAAGAAACAGGAACGAAAATTTTACGTTTAAATCACCTTGCTACTATTTCTGAAGATGATGCAAAGAAAAATAAAGATTACTTCACATTAATGGAAGAAAACGTGAACACTTTAAAAGAAGCTACAAACTAAATTTATATTTCCTTTCAGACAGTTGAAACATATTCAACTGTCTTTTTTCATATTCAGCAGCTTGACTTCAACAAAATAACAAGTAAAATTATCCATATTAGTTTTAAAGATATACTATGTTATGAAAGCGAGTTGGAACTATGAATCTTCACATTTGTGAAGTAACAGCAAATAATTGGCGTTCAGTCGCTGCTTTAGACGTAGCAACAGAGCAGCAGCAATTTATTGAAAGTAATGCATTTTCTTTAGCGGAATCCCTATATGAAGAAAACGGAACGTCAGTAGGCTTATATGATGGAGAAACACTTGTTGGCTACGCAATGTATGGTTGGTATTCAAAAAAAGATGATCGCGTATGGCTAGATCGTTTTATGATTGATTACCATTTTCAAGGAAATGGCTATGCGAAACGTTTTCTCCATCTGCTTATCCAGTATTTACAACAAAAATTTCAATGCAAAAAGATTTATTTAAGTCTTCATCCAGAAAACAAACTAGCAATGAAACTATATGAGTCTTTCGGTTTTCACTTAACTGGTGATATAGACGATGAAGGACCGGTTGTTGGGGTTGTAATGGAATTACTTATAGATGAAAGTATAAGCCTGTGAAAACAGGCTTTTTATTATTTTCTACTAATCTTTGTTTATTAATAGGAGAACAAGATGGTCATGTTTCATATTCTACCTCCGCATCAAAAATATAATTGTTTCACTTTTTTTCATTAACTAAAGATGTAATGCTAAACATTTACCGTACAATAATGTCCTTTTTTCTACAAAGTAAACACTTCTACTTTTAATAACTATACTCCAAAAGAATAAAAACAATCTTTCAGCGAAAATATATGTACATATATGCAAAATCAGTAGTAAATGGAGGGTTTGTTTTGAAAGTATTCAAGTTCTTATTCGTAAGCCTTTCTGCTATTTTAATCATGCTTAGCAGTAATAGCTTCCATATCCCAGTAGAAGCAAAAATAGAGACAGATATTGATGTAATACGTCAAAAACCAATTACGTTTGTACTCGTTCACGGCGCTTGGGGAGATTCTAGCTATTGGGATAAAACAGCTAATGAGTTGAAACAAATGGGACATAAAGTATATACTCCTACCTTACCTGGGCATGGAAAAGATACGAATAAAGCTGTAAAACACACTGATTATGTCAAATCAGTAGTCAACTATGTGAAGGAAAGAAACATAACGAATTTTGTTCTTGTTGGTCATAGTTTTGGTGGTATTGTTATTTCAAAAGTTGCCGAACAAATTCCAGATCGAATCCACAGACTTGTCTTTATGAATGCATTTGTTCTAGCAAATGGAGAAAGTGCAGCTGATGAAATCCCAGCCGAAGGAAAAACGCTTTGGACCGAGCTTGCAAAAAAATCGAAAAATAATGCTATCCAATTGCCTTTTCCTATTTGGCGAGAAACCTTTATGAATAATGCTAATCTCGACTTAGCGAAAAAAATTTACGAAACTGTTACACCAGAACCAGCTGGACCACTTTTTGAAAAGCTAGACCTTACGAAATTTTATCAATTAAATATTCCAAAAAGTTATTTCTATTTAACTGAAGATATGGCAGTTCCACAAGGTAAAGATTCAGGATGGCACCCTCACATGTCAAATCGCCTTGCATTATTTCGTTTAGTAACTACACAAGGTGATCACATGACTATGTTTCATACTAAACCAGCAATTGTCGCGAAGAAATTAGTTGAAGCCGGCAGAGATTAATAACAAAAATAAGCCTGCTAAATTAGCAGGCTTATTTTACGCACTCTTTAAAATGTTCTTGGAACCATTCTTTATTAATATCTTTCCCGATAAAGACCACTTCACTCACGCGCTCTTCTCCCTCTTGCCACTCTCTATCGTAAGAAGCAGCAAATAGTGTATGAACACCTTGAAAAACAATACGGCGATCTACTCCATCGATCGATAGAATTCCTTTATATCGATATAAATACTCTCCTAACTCTTGAACAACAGCTGACATCCATTCGTTTAACTTTTGCAAATCAAGTGGACGCTCTTCACGTAATGCAAATGATTTTACACCTTCTAAATGATGATGCTCTTTATGTGGATAAATCTCTAATGTATCACGCGTTTTAAACGTTTGAATTTCTAGCAAGACCGGTATATCTACTTCACAATTTGTCGTTGGGATTAATTTTGCTGTTGGATTAATCCCTTGTAATTCAGTAAGGAGTTCTTTCTCTTCTGCCTCTCCAACTAAATCTAATTTATTTACTAAAACGATATCTGCAAAAGCAATTTGTTCTTTCGCTTCTAGCCCTTTTTCAAAATGTTTATGTATATGATAACTATCTACCACTGTCACAACACCATTAATTTTGTATGCTGATTGAATAACTGGATCTAAAAAGAACGTTTGGATAATCGGCCCTGGGTTTGCAAGACCTGTCGTTTCAATCACTAGACCATCAAAATCCATTTTCCCTTCTGCTTTTACATCCAATAACTGTTTTAAAGCAACAAGTAAATCTTCACGCACTGTACAGCATAAACAGCCATTTGTCATTTCCATAATTTCTTCTTCTACATTCATAATTAATTGATTATCGATGCCAATTTGCCCTATTTCATTTACAATAACCGCTAATTTCTTTCCATGTTCCTCCGATAAAATACGATTTAATAATGTTGTTTTCCCCGATCCAAGAAAACCAGTTAAAATTGTTACTGGAATCATTTCGTACATCTCCTTATAGCTATATCTTCGTACATTATACCATACAGATAAAGTGAAACTTCCATCAGTAGGGTTTTTCTTCATTCCCCACCTATCTTCCTCGTTTCGCTCTTACTCTTGAGGTGGGGGCTTACTGCCCGTTAATGCGGGGTAAAATCGTTTTTTACAACAAAAACATATTCATTGTAAGTACAATCCAATAACTATATAATAGTACCGAACAAGAAAGCCTTTTCAAAAATATCATCATTCATCAAGGGGGTCTACTCAAAATGGAACGAATTCAAATGGCTAATAACCTTGAATTCTCTCGTATCATTCAAGGATTTTGGCGTTTAGCAGAATGGAATATGCCAAAACAAGAATTACTTTCTTTTATCGAAAATTGTATGGAGATGGGGATTACAACTTTTGACCACGCCGATATTTATGGAGGATATACGTGTGAATCATTATTCGGGGAAGCATTACAATTACAGCCTTCTTTACGTGATAACATGCAAATTGTCACAAAATGTGGAATCGCTCCCTTATCTCCAAAGTTTCCAAAGCGATATGTCGCTCACTATAATACAAGTACGAAACATATTGTAAAAAGCGTGGAACAGTTACTACAAAACTTACATACTGATTATATTGATTTGTTACTGATTCATCGACCTGATCCATTTATGGACCCAAGTGAAGTGGCAGAAGCTTTCACACGTTTAAAACAAGAAGGAAAAGTCCGTCATTTCGGTGTATCTAACTTTTTACCGTCTCAATTTAATATGCTTAGCTCATACTTAGATTTCCCGCTCATCACAAACCAAATTGAAGTATCTGCGATGCAGCTTGAACATTTTGAAAAAGGTACAATCGACTTATGCCAAGAAAAAAGAATTAGCCCTATGATTTGGTCTCCTCTTGCTGGTGGAGAAATCTTTACAGGACAAAATGAACGTGCTTTACGCTTACGCAAAACTTTACAAAAAGTCGCGAATGAACTGAATGTTGATGGCATCGATATTGTCATGTATGCATGGCTACTTGCTCATCCAGCAAAAATGATGCCAATCGTTGGCTCTGGTAAATTAGATCGCGTGAAGTCAGCTATCGCTGCAACAAAACTTACATTAGATCGTCAGCAATGGTTTACCATCTTTGAAAGTTCGAATGGACATCCCGTACTATAATGTGCTAGCACATTATAGTACGTATTGAATACCCCACTCCTTTTTATGTTATAATTGCCACAAAAAGGATGTCTATTAATGAATAAATAAAGATTACTCTTGGAAATCACTCGAAATTTGGTTATCTATTCCAAGAAGTGCACGACTTACATTCTTATGGGCTATTATTTTAGGAGCTTCCTATTTAGGATGGGTAAAAATCATTAAACAGTTCTTATAATGACTAAAACTTAATTAATAATACAATTCAAAAAGAAGAGCTAATACATTATAGCTCTTCTTTTTCATACCTGTTTCTTGTCATCGCAAACACACATGTATCCCTGAGTCCCTTACCATCTACCGCTACACTGCTGCTTTCTAAAATCCCTTCTAATTTAAAACCTAGCCTCTCAGGTATCGCTCTACTTTTTACATTTCGTAAATCACAGCGAATCTCTATCCGGTTTGCCTTTAACTCAGAAAAAGCATAATCCATAATACCTTGCGCAGCTTCTGTCATATAACCTTTTCCACCAAAGCGCGAATCTATCCAGTATCCAATTTCAAATCTTGGTATCTCCCAATTAATACGATGCAATCCAGCAGAAGCTACAAATTCGCCTGTGTCTTTTAAAAATACTAGTAATCTCAAATCTTCACGTTGTAAAAATTGAATATGTGATCTTCTTATACTCGCTTCGATTTCTTCTTCTGTTTGTTCTTTTTGAGCAAAAGTCATCCAAGGTTTTAATTCTTCTAACGATGCATTGATAGCTTCATATACTGCCTTTCCATCCCCTGGTTTTGGCATTCGAATGAGAAGCCTGTCTGTGTAAAATTCAGAAGGAAAATCAAGTAATAATGGATTCATTACAAACACTCCCTATTGTTCTTTTATATATAATAACATTTAACACTATATATAAATACAAATTTAAAAAACGGCATAAAGTCTTTCTTTTTCAGATGGAAGAGAGCATCCGACCATGCATAGAAGCGGTCAAATCCTTTTCCTGCCCCATGCCCAGTGAAAACAAAGAGAGAAAACAAGTGCAAGTCACTTTTTTCTCCGTAGCAGCGACTTATATAATAAATAACTTTTCTGAACTTCACTTATTTTCAAACCAAATTCATACATACCTATCTCTAATTATATTCGTCACGACACTTTCCTTCCTCTTACTATTAATACTCATACAATCAATTGATTCACCTCTACAGCTGTACGTATTCCAGACTCAATTGCGCCTTGTATCCACCCATGATAAAGTGTTGTATGGTCTCCTGCAAAATATATTTTCCCCTCGGGTTTTACAATAGCTGGCTGCAGTTCTGTTTCTTGACCCGCTTGAAAAATCGCAAACCCTCCTAATGCATACGGGTCCAGTGTCCAATTTTTTGCTACTCCTGACATAAATTCATCATATACTTGACCACCTAATATAGTCGCTAAGTTTTGTAATGTATAATAAATACGATCACCTTTCGACAATCCATCCCATAATAATGCATCGTACGACCATGTATAGCTCCCAAGCATCATAGCCGGTCCCTTAGTCCCAATACCATGGCTTGGATAATACGCATAGCGAATTGGTAAATCTGTAATAATCCTCCCCCCTAATTGACCCTGTTCTTCCCAAAAGCGACTTTTAAATTGAATTCCTATTTTAGTAGCCGCCATATAATGTAGTTCACGAATTGCTCTCCACTTTTCATGTGATACAGAATCAAATGGATCAATTTCAACAAATCGCATTGTGGAAAATGGAATTGTAATAATAACTAAATCACCTGTTATACTGCTATATCCAAATGTCTCTTCATGTTTGCAATATGCTGTCACACCTTTATCATGTTGTTGAAGCTTCATTAATTTTTGATTGTAAATAATATCTCCCTTTAACTGCGGCAAAAAAGATTTTGGCAATTTATCATTGCCCCCACTAATTTCACAAAAACCACTTTCTTGCTGCAAAATATATATAAAACGTAACGTTTCAACAAATGACCTTTCTAAAAATCCTTCTAAATCTAAAAGTACACCAATCATCTCAATTGCTACTGGTGAAAAATACGTATTATATTGATAAGGATGATATTTTAAAAACTGTGCTGTTGAATACTTCCCAAAGTCTTTTTCAACAATTTCCCAATTTTTTTCTGGATTTCTTTTAATGAAATCAATAATTGGCTGCACTGCTAACAATAATAATTCTTCAGATGTTTTTCCTTCTTCATTCATCACTACTGGATATCTTAAAATACTTGGATTTTTCTCGTATTGTTGTAATGTCGTTTTTCTACCATTCACATAAATAATATCCGTCTCATTTCGATTAATAAAAGGGGTCACTTGTAGCTCAAACTTTCTTATATAAGCCATCGTTAATGTATGTATATATGGAATGCGCATTGCTCCAACATCTAAATATAATCCGGTGTCTTCCATTCTAATAGTCTCAATTCGGCCTCCTATACGGTTATTCGCTTCTAAAATTTTCACATGATGTCCTGCGCTTTTAAGTAAGGATGCTGATACTAAACCAGCCATTCCAGCACCAATTACAATGATTTGTTTTGGCTCTACTGTTTTCGGTAATCCCTTATCAATAATTCCCACCATTTCATCAGTTGTGACATGGGATTGTGTATGCACTCGCATCATTCCACCCCTTACTTTGAAAATACAAAACAGTGATTCTCTGAATTGTATTCATGAGTATAGTAGAACAACACTTTTTTCTGAATATTCACTAATAATTCACAGAGATTTGCTCTCATCATCCCTTTCTTATCATATAATGAAGATATAGATAGGAAATGTAAGGAAGGGATTGATAAATATGAAACGTACTTACGACTATCCTGAAACAAAAAAACATTTGGAATTGAAAAAACAACTACTATGCAAAAAATTATTGGATGTAAATTTAAGTGAAGATGATCGTAATCAAATTAAGATGGAAATCGATAACTACGAATATATTTTAACATTAGTGGAAATGAATCATTATGAACGTGGAATTTCTCATAACAAGCGGATGTGAAAGCATTCGCTTTTTCATGTGAGCATTTCTTTACGCATTTTTCGTAAGTAAATATATAATAGAATGTACATTAAGATAGAGAGGTATTTTCTATGATTAAACTAAGTGTATTAGATCAATCCCCTATTTCCGATGGCAGTACAGCAACTGAAGCTTTTTCCAATACAGTAACACTTGCTCAAGAAGTGGAAAAACTAAGATTTACTCGCTTTTGGGTGTCTGAACATCATAATTCTGTCAGTTTAGCTGGTTCAAGTCCTGAAGTGCTCATATCTCATATTGCAGCGAAAACAAATCGCATCCGTGTGGGGTCCGGTGGCGTTATGCTTCCACACTATAGCTCATATAAAGTCGCTGAAAATTTCCGTGTATTAGAAGCGCTTTATCCAAATCGAATCGATCTTGGAGTTGGTAGAGCACCAGGTGGTATGCCCATCGCAACTCGCGCGCTGCAAGAAGGAAAAATGATTTCACTCGACCAATATCCAGAACAAATTCAGGATGTAGCCATGTACTTACATGACAACGTACCTGAAAATCATCAATATGCAAACCTAAAAGCTTCGCCTGTCATTCCTACTGCACCTGAAATATGGATGCTTGGATCCAGTGGAGAAAGTGCCATGGTTGCAGCAAAACAAGTGGCTTCTTTTGCCTTCGCTCAGTTTATCAACGGCTATGGTGGTCCTGAAGTGATGAAAGCTTATCAAGAACAATTCCAACCATCTTTCTTAGGAGACAAACCAAAATCAATTGTTTCTATTTTTGTTGTTTGTGGAGAAACGACTGAAGAGGCTGAGAAAATTGCGTCTAGTCTAGATTTATCAATTCTATTATTAGAACAAGGAAAACGCACAACTGGTACCCCTTCCATTGAAACAGCACAAAACTATCCTTATAGTGCCTATGATTTGTTCCGCATTAAAGAAAATTGGCAACGTATGATTGTAGGTGATCAACGTTACGTCAAAGAACAAATCTTAAACTTGAGTAAAGCTTACAATACTGAGGAATTTATGATTGTAACCATCACCCATCAATTTGAGGATAAATTAAAATCGTATCGTTTATTAGCAGAAGCTTTTCATTTATAATATACAAAAAAAGTGCGTCACATAAAGTGATGCACTTTTTTTCAGCCTAAGTTTTTTATAAATCTGTACCCTCAATATATTTAACTGCTTCTTGTAAGATTTCTTCAAAATTCTCAGGGTAATCGTGATTTAAGTTAGAAATAACCTTATACTCATGATTTATATTTTTCGTTTCCAATCGTTTCACAAACTTCTGTGTACATTCAAAGCAATCTTCATCCTGATCTCCACAAATAATATATCCCTTAATACCTTTTTCTTTCAATTTATCCAGCAAGTCTTCCCACTCTTCAATTTCAGGAATCCATGGCGCTACAAAAACAAAGCCTTTTACAATAATATGTTCGTTTAAGATTGCATGTAACGCAACTCTTGCTCCAGCGGAAAATCCTCCAATAATTACATGCTCTACCTCACCATGATTACTAGCTACAATACTTTCATAGTGTTCCTTTAACTCACGAGAGCCCTTTTCTATATCATTCCATACGTATCCTTCTGAAAATTGAATTTGAGAAGACTGCGGTAATGCTAATAAATACCCTTGAGACACAACGGATTGCCAATATGGTTCTGCTATCTTTATATTTTCTTGATCACCATGCAATGCAATAAGTAGATT
This sequence comes from Bacillus cereus group sp. N21, assembly GCF_016483395.1. Lineage (NCBI taxonomy): Bacteria > Bacillati > Bacillota > Bacilli > Caryophanales > Bacillaceae > Bacillus > Bacillus cereus group sp. N21. The sequence goes on along the minus strand of NZ_JAEHBX010000005.1, from coordinate 38,240 downwards.
GTTATGAATACCGCTATTTCCTTGTATAACTTTCAAATCAAATTGTTCAGATTTCTTTGCTACTTCTTCTCTTTCTTTACATAACTGAATCACCTGATGAAATTCTTCATATCTATGAAGGGGGTTCAAATCGGCATCTGTAATTAAATACTCATACCCATACCAAAACTCATTTTCTACAATCGCTTCTTTCATTATATGTAAGGCTTCTTTCTCAAGCCCAGATGCGCTTGCTAATGCATATTTAAAATTATATATTTGAGCTTTATTACCAGTTATCTTATCAGCATTTTTGGTAATATAATGGTATGCTTCTAAACTACCATCCTTTGCATAACATTCTAATGTCTCATTTAACAAACCAATATAAGTAATCTTACTCATCCACACTTACCTCCCGTAACCTTTTTAGGAATATATACTTCTCTAACACGGTTTCAGTCATCCTAAGGTTCCGGTAAATACATACTGTCAATTTTTGAATATCAGATTAACAGTAACTCCCCCTACTCTTAGGATGACGTTTGCTAACTGACTTACAATTTTTCATAATACATCACTCCTTTCTATCTCTTACATACAATTAAATACAGAATTAACAGAAAAGTCAATCTATAAATCGAACTATACTATACTTTCACATTTCTTTTCAACAAAAAAACAACAATATATAATTGTTGTTTTCATGTTAAACAATATTTTTTTTACTTTTATCTGGCTGACTTGAAACTAAATAATGCTTCTCTGAAATATATAATTTTCGCTTTAATATACGATCTAAATACGGCGCTAGTTTCATTCCACATATAAGACGATCCTCATCATCTTCTACAATAGGAAACATTTCTTTTTCTGTAACATATTGGTCTACTGCTTTTTGCACAAGATCAATCTCTTTTACGAGTTTTAGATTTTCTTCTGTATGTTCAAATACCTCGAGCGTTTCCTTCGTTATAATGAACGTATTTGTAGGAAATGCTGGTAAATACGGTTTTAACAAGTCATAATTCACTGTATAATCTTCATTGACTAATACTGTATAAACAATATTTGCATTTGTTTCCAGAAATTTAGCCATTGCTTGCTCTAATTCGTCTTTCGTAATTGACCTCTCCTCTTTTCCACTTTTGAAAAAGCGAAACATTGCATCGCCTCCTTTTTACTATATTATACCATAGAAAGAAAGCTGAAAAATCATAAAAAAACCTATTGAAAGAATTTTCAATAGGTTTTTTTGTCTTATTTTAAGAAGGCACTCAACATCCAAACATGTTGTTCTAATGTTGTATGAATAGCTAATAGCATATCTGCTGATGTTTCATCTTTAGCCTCATCCGCTACTTCCATACCTTCTTTTAATTCTTGAATGATTGCTGAGAAATCATTTACTAATGTTTTCACCATTTCTTCAGCTGATTCTTTACTTGTTCCTTCATGTACAGTAGATGTTTCTAAATACTCTTTCATTGTTGCTAGTGGTTTTCCTTCTAACGCTAAAATACGTTCTGCTAATTCATCAATATATGTTGCTGCTTCATTATAAAATTCTTCAAATTTTTCATGTAATGTAAAGAAGTGTGGGCCTGTCACATACCAGTGATAGTTATGAATTTTTACATATAACACATTCCAGTTTGCTACCTGCTTGTTTAATACTTCAACAACATTTGTTTTCGTACTCATTCAATCCACTCCTCTTTATTTTTAGAATTATTCTCTTTTAATAATACATTCTTATTGTACCATAAATTCCCTACTCGTCCAAATCATCCGCTTATATGTAACAAAGTTTTAACAACTTTAATCATTCCTAAATGTTGAGAAATCCATGTACCCTTTCTTGCACTTCACATGTCTAATTGCCCAAGCTCACACATATGCATAATAATAGGTCAAGCTCATCATAGTAGAAAGAGGGATTACATGGATAATCAACAATGGCAAGTAGCTAAAAAAGTTGCTGCTACTTATATTGGGACTGTCGTCGGAGCTGGATTTGCAACTGGGCGAGAAATTGTTGAGTTTTTTACGATTAACGGATTATACGGAACAATTGGAATATGCGTAAGTGGATTTTTTTTCATTTGGTTAGGAACAAAAATGATGTTGCTTTCTTCACAAATCGGTGCATTTTCCGCTCAGGAATTTAACAGATATTTATTTGGTGATGTATTTGGAAATGTGGTAAACACTTTGTTATTACTCGTACTTTTTGGTGTGACAAGTGTTATGCTATCAGGCGCTGGTGCTGTATTCGAAGAACAACTTCGGCTACCACGACAGCTCGGTATTTTCATTACAGTTATCGCATGTATCATTATTGGTAGTCGTGGATTACAAGGTGTATTTGAGGTGAATACACTTGTAGTACCAATTATGATGATTTTCATTATCGGACTTGCTATTACAACTTTTATTCATGGCACAACACCTATCTTTAACACTGTTCCTACAGAAAGTTGGAACATGAAATGGATAACAAGTCCACTTACATATGTCGCCTTAAATCTTTCTCTCGCCCAAAGTGTTTTAGTACCGTTAGCAAGTGAAGTAAAAGATCGAAAAGCGATTCTATGGGGCGGAATTTTAGGAGGAGCTGGACTATGCTTTATTCTATTATGTAGTCATTTAGCCATTTTATCTGTTGACCAATTTTATCAATATAATATTCCTATGGCTGAAGTAGTAAGAAAATTTAATGCTACCTTCCATTTCTTCTTTGTCCTGATTATTTTTGGGGAAGTGTTTACAACATTAGTTGGAAATGTATTTGGGATGACAAAACAAATGCAGTCTATCACTGGCTGGAAGAACAACAATATTATTTATTTTATTTTACTAATTAGTTATTGTTTTAGCTATATTGGTTACAGTGAACTCCTTCACATCTTGTATCCAATAATCGGATGGGTTAGCATCGTTCTTCTTCCAATTATCGCATATAAACAGCTTGAAAAAACATAGTAAAAAAGCATCCGTTATGTACGGATGCTTTTTTACTCACAATCTTCACATACTTCCCAATACAAACCCATTTCTACTGCGAGGAATGGCTTTAATTGTAACCGAATCATTCGGCTTGGCATACGCTCTAAAACAAACTGAATACCTTCCTCATCCTCTTCTAACTCGGTTTTTAAGATTACTATTCGTTGTATAGTTGTAATCGGCTGACCCTCTTTATATAAAGTAATTCGCAACTCATCATATTCATTACAAAACAATTCTACACTCATATGTTCTGTTGATACACTATTAACAATTGAGTACTTACCATCTTCTTCTTGGATTACATATTTCCAGCCATTTTTTCCATCTTCCATTGGAGCAGCTTGAAATAATGACATTAAATCCTCGTATAGCATAAGATAACCCCTCTCTTACTAAAAAACGATGAGTATTTTATATACCCTTTTTCTCTATAACTATCAAGCTTATTGTACCATACATCAATTGACTTGCTATATTCTTCTGCCTATTATACTCCACTACTTTTATCCCGCTATTTGCTGGCAGTAACACTCCCACCTCAAAATTCAGCGAAAGCTAAGAAATTAGGTTGAGGATGAACTGCCAGTAAAAGCCCGATTGGGGAAGGCTGATAATTAGTGGGGAGAAGAAAAACCTCACTGATTAAAGTTTCACTGTATATAAATCATGAAAAAACAGGAATGACATTTATCATTCCTGTTTTTTCATCAAAATACTTTCCCTATAGCAACTAAAGCTAATACCACTATCAAGCTGGCGAATAGTACCGATACAATAAAGCTGAAAATTGGTAATGTTTTCTTTTCATTCTTTTTAAACAATAGTCTTAAACTAATCACGATATTTAATGGTACAAATATGAAATAAAAATATTTAATAATTTGCATTGCACCACTCGAACTATTTAAAAGTGTTTTAAGTACAAACACCTCAATCAAAAAGATAAGAAAAAATGAAATACTTAACCAAAATGAGGCATAGCTAAGCCAAGAATATCTTTTCGTTCCCCAATACACTCCCATACTCTTCTCCTTTATAAATAGTCTACTTTTCAATAATTATACATACTTATAACAAATTCCTTTATTTTTCGACTATAATTGCCTATTTTTATAGAATAAATGACAAAAAACCAAAAGCATTCTATTAGCTTTTGGCTTCTCATTCTATTCTACTTTCTCCGATTCTGCTTCGCTATTTTTTTCCACTTCTCCCGCTCAGCACGAGCAAGCGCTAGATCTTGTTTTCTCATTGCGTATGCAATTTCCTTTTGCAATTTTTTATAATTCTGCAAACGGTTTGCTTCTAAAATCCCCTCATCAATAGCGGTGCGAACTGCACACCCAGGCTCATTTTCATGCTGGCAATCACGAAAACGGCACTCTTCTGCAAATTTTTCAATATCAGAAAACGTCGCATGAATCGCTTCGCTCCCCTCCCATAGTTGAAGTTCTCGCATTCCTGGCGTATCAATTACTAAACCACCACTTGGTAATTGAAACAACTCACGATGTGTCGTAGTATGCCGTCCTTTACTATCCTCTTCGCGAATACCACCTGTTTTTGCAACTTCACTTCCCATTAATGCATTTAGCAAAGTAGATTTCCCGGCGCCTGAAGAACCAACAAGAGCAATCGTTTTTCCAGAAGTGACAAATTGTTGTAAGGACTCAACTCCCGCTTGCTGTAAACTATCCACTGCAAAGATTGGAACACCAATAGCTATTGCCTCTGTTTCCAATATCTTTTGCTCCACATCTTCACACAAGTCACTTTTCGTCAAAACAATAACAGGCATTGATCCACTTTCATAAGCTAATAATAAATAACGTTCAATTCTTCTTACATTAAAATCATGATTAAGCGCATTTACTAAAAATAGATAATCAACATTTGCTGCCACAATCTGCTCAACCGTTCTTTCGCCAGCTGCTTGCCTAGAAAAGGAACTTTTTCTTTGAAAAACACTATGAATAATTGCCTTGCTTTCCTCTTTTATTTTCTTTACATGCACCCAATCACCAACTGCTGGATAATCACCTTTATCTAATGCTTCATGACGAAACTTTCCAGATAACTCTGCCATATATTCGCCATCATCACAAATAATACGGTACATGTGCTTATGTTCAAGTAAAATTCGACCTATTTCATACTTTTCTAAAGATTGATCCTCAAAAAAAGAATCCCATCCGAATGTTTCTAAACAATTTTGATTCAAATCTATATCCTCCCTATTTTGAGCTCAGTGGAAGGATGACGCGATTCTTTACAAAGTCTCGCTCTTTCCATCCACCTTTGTACTTACTTTAACATCCATATAAATCATCGCCATAATACATCACTCCGTTCTTAGTTTAGTTAATCTCATTATATGTAATATTATTTTGAAAAGCTACTTTATTTAACTAAATTTTCAGATATATACTTTTTTATCGTCCTTATTTGTCCGCGATGGCTGATTTCATCTTCTAGTACATGGAACCACAAATAGTACTGATTATATATGCCCCCGTTATCCCATCGACCTTCTGACATTAACCAAGCATCATCTTTTTCTTTTAAATATCGCAGCGATTCTTCTCGAACTTTATTAAAAAGTTGTACGTAGTATTGCACCTCATGCCCGCGAATTCTTCTTCCCACTTCTCCTAAGAAAAGAGCGTTATTCCATCCCTTCAACTCCTCTTTTGTAAAATCTCGGTTCTGGAAAGAAATGAGCTGATGAACTTTTTCTATTGCGGCAATATGTTTTAGCAATGCGCCGATAGAATTCCCACCATCGACCAAGATAAAATCTAAATTTTCTACTGTTAAATCTTTTATTTCATACAATGTAACCGCTCTTGCATGCTAACAAGTTGTCCTACATTTGGCGTATAATTCTCTATACTTCGTATTCGGTAATCTATTTTCATTTTTTCATCCTCCTTTTCTAGATTTTATGATAATGAAAAAGAACGTCACATAATAGACTGAAATATACCAGAATTTTCTGTTATAATAAAAGTGAACGAGCATGTAGCCAAACCAAATTTTCTCAATATACTTATATAAAATTTAAAAAGGAATACGGATGTAAAAAACGAATCTTATTCACTAAAAGGAGTGGATTTGATGGAGATGTATCAATGGCTAACTGCTGTTCTCATTGGTGGCATTACTGGTTTCGTTTCCCATCTTATCAATAACCAAGGCAAGTTATTGCTTCCACGCCGTTTAAAAACATTTTTTCATCTTGGGTTTTTCACTGATATTTTGACTGGTAGTCTTGCTGCACTTCTGGGACTCGTCTTATTTGATGTGATTACTATAAAAGAAATTATTAAAGTGTCCATTGTCACTGCCATTTCAGGGCAAACATTCTTACTTCATCAAGCCCTCGGCGGTGAACAGGCAAAAAACACACAGATTAGTAAAGTCGATGAAAAAATTCAAGAAATTGACAAATTATTACGGCGTTAATCTATACTTCATTTAAAAATTACTGTTATAATGGGGAATAAATATTTCTGAATTGCGTCGTCTGTCAGAAGAAAGGGTGTTTCGTATGCCAAAAAAGACAATAGAAGATTTCTTAACAGACTCTGAAAAAGAGGAACTGATAGAAAACTATAAATGTTTACGAGCAGCCCGCACAAAGCGCGAAGCTAACTATTTTGGTGAGGCAGTCAATCACCTATTGGATAAAGCCCAAAAACGAATTATTGAAGAAGCAGGAATCGAAGATGAAAATGCTGCAACTGTTCAATCCAAACGAAAAGCACTGTTTTAGACGCATCACTAAAACAGTGCTTTTTGTCATTTTGTTTATATAACAATATTATTATCGATTATAAAGAAGCGGTCTTCTGTTTTTCTCCTATTTCTTCCTTCATGTATCGATCGCTTTTTCGGAACACTAGAAGTGAAACCACATATAAGATAGCCGTAAATAAACCAATGAAAATAAAATTATCAAATGCTGCAAATAGCACCCCCGCTATTGCCGCCCCAATTGTTTGTCCGATGTACATAGAAGAGTTTGCTAACGCTGTTCCTGTTCCCCTGGCTGTGCTAGACATCTTTTGCAAACGACTCATCATGAGTACAAATAGAATTCCTGTAATAAAAAATACAATAAAGAAAAATAACTCAACCAATAGAATATGTTTCAAATACGGTAAAATAACATATAGGCCAGCTACGACAAAAATACCACCATAAAATGCATACATATAACCTAATTTTTTTACAAGTCTAGGTCCTACAATATTTCCTGTTAGATTTCCTAGTCCAAGTATAAGCATTGCTGTTCCTACTTCATTTTCTTGTAACTTAAATTGAGTTGTTAACCATACTCCCAAAAATGAAAATGCTGCAAAGTTACCAGTTTGAAAAAGAAAATATGCAAAGTAAGTAAGTGAGGTTTTAGAATCTCCTAATAGTTGTTTATAACGACTTACAATAGATTGATGCTTTTGCTCTATCTGCTGCGGCTGTATTTCCAGCAATACAAAATAAATAAAAATGACAAGTATTGCTGAACAAATACCAATTGTAAAGAAAGGGGTTGTATAGTGTATTCTTGCTAAATACGCTCCAATTGGTAAGCCTAGCACTTGCGCTAATGATAATCCTGCCGTTGCAATCCCTATCGATTTCACAATTTGATTTTTTTGCACAAGAAGCGGAATAGATGCCCATACTTGTGGAGATACAAATGTAGCACTTACCCCTGCACAAAAACGAAAGGTAAGCATCCACCTAAAACTCGGTGCTAATCCACATAAAAACGTACTAATCGCAAAAAAACTCATGCCCCCTAGCATTACCCTTTTCCGATTTAATCCATCAGAAATAGGTCCAGCAATTAGTGCAAATATAGCATATCCTAATGCATAAGCACTTACCATCCATCCTGAAATTTCTGTTGGAACCTCGTACACTGTTTGTAATGTTGGTAAAAGTGGTGAAAGTAAAAAGGTATCCGTCCCAATCATAAACATGATGATAAAAAATAAAATCATAACTTTATTCATCTTTTCCATCTCCTTAAATGGTAAGAAAGGGGTAAGAAGCGTTTCCCCCTCTTTATTAATCCTCTAGAATAGATTGTACATATTCCAAATCACACTCATTTAACGAGACATCTACTACCTTTACATTTTCTCTTACTTGCTCTGCACGTTTCCCACCTGGAATCACCGTATCAATTCCCCTTTGATTTAGAAGCCAAGCTAACGCTATATTAGATAACGTTGTATCTTTTTCTCTAGCAAACTCTTTTAATTTTTCAACTTTCATAAAGTTTTTCTTATATGTACGTTCCTCAAATAATGAAACATCGTGGCGCCAATCTTTTTCATCTAATTTCAAATTTTCCGGATATTTACCACCTAAAATCCCAAAAGCAAGAGGTCCATATGGAATAAATGAAATCCCTTCTTCTATGCAATATGGTAAAAGTTCCTTCTCTGCTGTACGATCTAACATATTATAGGGAGACTGCAGTACATCAATATCTCCAAACTGATTTGCCTCTTTTAACTGAGCTAGATTTACATTTGATATTCCGATTGAACGAATTTTTCCTTCTTCTTTTAAACGAACAAGTTCCCCAATTGAATCTATGTACATAGTTTCTGGATTGGTAAAATGTAAATAATATAAATCAATATAATCTGTCTGAAGTCTGCGCAAACTATTTTCTACTGCACTTCTTAAATAATTTGGTTCATTGTTAATACAAGTAGAGCCCTTAAATAAAGGCTGTATTCCTCCTTTTGTAGCAAGTACAACATCTTGTCGTTTTCCTTTAATTGTCTCCCCTATTAATTCTTCAGACCTTCCACCCCCATATGCGTCCGCTGTATCTATAAATGTAATTCCTTGCCTTATAGCTTCCTCAATCATTTTCATACCTTCTTGTTCATTCACATTTGAATATAAGTTGTGACCCCCTACTGCATTTGTTCCTAAACCAATTTGAGAAATCTGTAATTCTCCCTTTTGCAACGTCGTATAATTCATTTTCATCCCCCCTATATTTCTATTGTTCGAATATATTCGAACAATAGAAATATATCATGCTATATGATATAGTGCAACTGAAAGAACTTATAAAAGTAGGTGACATTATGCGAACACTATACCATCCAAACCGAGAAGAAATTCAATTTTCTTCTGTCTTATATGCCCTCAGCGACCAAATTCGTTTACAAATTGTAAACATGCTAATGGAACAAAATGAACAATCATGTGGTGCACTAAATATTCCTGTGGCAAAATCAACCTTATCCCATCATTTTAAAGTTTTGCGTGAATCAGGTGTAATGTATACACGTATAGAAGGAACGCAGCGTTTTATTTCGATTCGAACGGAAGATTTAAATGCTCGATTTCCTGGACTATTAGATGCTGTCTTGCAAGCAACGGAACCGTATTAAAAAACATCTCATATAAATATGAGATGTTTTTTAATAGCAATTATTCTTTTAATAAATCTATTAAACCATTTCCTTCAGATGTTCGCTCATATCCTAATGGTACAGTACGTTTAATGAGTTGTGCATAGATTTCTGGTTCTGATAACTTTCTTCCATATTCTCTTTCACATTGTTTAATCAGAAGGGCTAATGCTCCCGCAATATGCGGCGTTGCCATTGACGTCCCACTTAATACCGCATACTTTCCTTCAGGATAAGTAGAAAGTATTTCTTCTCCTGGAGCGACTAAATCAATTTCCTGATTTGAATTACTAAAACAAGCAAGTTTCCTTTCTAAATTAACAGCACCTACTTCAATTACTTCTGAATAAGCACCTGGAAAGTCTAATTCCTCTGTTTCATCACTGCAATCTCCATTATTTCCTGCTGCACATACAACGAGTACGTCCTGTTTCACCGCATGTTGAATGACTTCATGTAACTCTGGAACATCTTGTGGCCCGCCGAGTGACATAGAAATGATTCGTACCCGTTCTTGATTAGGCCCTCTCCAGCGCACTGCATAATCAATAGCCTCAATAATTTGTTGATAGCTTCCTGAACCATCTCCTGATAATACTTTTAACACTAATAACTTAGCAAGTGGAGCAACGCCCAGTACCCCTACCCCATTTTCTGCTGCTGCAATTGTTCCTGCAACATGCGTACCGTGACCATTATTATCAAGATAGACTTTCGGGTCCCCTTCATAATCTTCAGTAAAATTTCTCCCGCCAATAATTCGATCTTTTAAATCAACATGATTTATATCACAACCTGTATCTAAAACAGCAACGACAATGTCTTTTCCTTTTGCACTCTTTTCCCAAGCACCAGGAGCATGAATCAGTTGTACACCTGGTGGAATTTCGTTCACTTGCTCTATTACTTTATCGACCGTAAACGGAATTAATTGAATACCTTTTTGTTTATTCGCTGTACTACTGTTCACCATAACCCCTCCTAAAAATATATTACCCTCCCATTGAATGCGCTTACATTTATAAATAACATTCGTTTTCTCACTTCCATTTTCCTGCTTCAATATTTTTCTCAATATAAAAAAACATCTTTTCCACCAGATATTCTGACGAAAAAGACGTTTTTGAAATCCTATATTACTTCATTTTTTGCGGCCACAAACTCCATTTCTTTAATAAAAGCATAATTGCTGGAACAAGCAATGTCCGCACAAGGAATGTATCGATAATAACCCCTAGTGCAACTACAAATCCAAACATAAACAGCTCTAATAAGGGCTGAGTAGTTAATACAGCAAATGTAGCCGCTAATATGATACCAGCAGAAGAAATGACGCCTCCTGTCGCTGTTAACCCATTTTCAATTGCTGCTTGTAACGAATGCTGTGCTGCTTCTTCCTTAATACGTGAAACGAGCATAATATTGTAATCAACACCAAGTGCAACAAGGAACACAAACGTATATAACGGAATTCGATAACTCATGTCAGTATATCCAAACAAATGCTGGAATAAGAACATACTAAGCCCTAATGCCGCACAATATGATAACAATATCGTTCCAATCATATAAATTGGTGCAATGAGTGATTTTGTTTGAATACCTAATAAAATAAAAATTAAGATAGAGATTATCACAACGATTAATGTTGTATCATGATTATTAATGTCATACAGATCCGCTTGCTTTGCTGTTTCACCTGCGAAATAAACATGACCATCCTTTACAAATTCACTTTCTTTACTTTGAAGCGATTGAATCGTGTCCATTGCTTGTAATGAGTATGGTTGATCTTTTAAAATTAATTGTACTTTTGCCGCTTTTCCATCCTCAGACAATAATTGACTTGTGTTCTTTTTAATCGTTTCAATAGAAGGATTCAACCCTTCTACACCATTTTGTTTGTCTAGCTTTTCTACAAACTGTACGATTTCTTCATTTGATAATTTTCCCTCTTTATTTACTACAACTGTAATTGGTGCCAATTGACCAGGAGAGTATTTCTTTTCAATTAATTCATATCCTTGTCTGGATTCTAAATTGTCCGGGAAAGACTTTAATAGATTGAATGAATACTTAATTTGAAAAATATTCATTGAGCATACAATTAGAAATACAGCAACCGCTCCTCCAATAATATATGGTCTACTTACTACGACATGACTCACCTTTTTCCATATCACGTGTTTTTCTTTTTGCTGCCCAACTTTTGGAATAAACGGCCAGAATGCTTTTCTACCAAACAGCGTAAAGAGGGCAGGTAGTAATGTAATTCCACCTAGAATAATGACAACAAGCGCAATAGAAAATAGCGGGGCGAAGTTTCGATAACCATTATATACTGCGAAAAACAGCATTAACATCGAAGCAAGCACAGTACTCCCACTAAAGAAAATCGGTTCGCCTACCCTTCTCATCGCTTGCTTCATACTTTCATATTTATCTTCACGCTTTTGCAACTCTTCCTTGTACCTTGCAAAAATAAATAAAGCATAATCCGTTAACGCCGCGAATAATAAGATTGACATAATCGACAAGGATTGTGATTTTATTTCGAGGCCAAATTTACCAAATAAACCAAGGGTTCGGTCGATTACTTGGTACACAATAATTGCCGCTATGAGTGGAATAACTGCTAATAGTGGCGAACGATAAATCATAATTAATAATACAAAAATCAATCCAATTGTTGATAATAGAAGTACTACATCAGCATTTTTAAAAATTTCTAACGTATCCGCAGCAATCCCCGCTGGACCCGTTACCTTCGTCTCCATACTAGAAGGTAATTCCTGTTTCAATTCTTTTTTTATTTGATTTACAGTATTGTGAATCTCTTTTACTTCTAGATTATTTGTCATTGTAACAGGTAAAATAAAACTTGTTTTATCTTTAGATAAAAAACCTGTTAACATTTGAACTGGCATTTCACTAATTGGTACAATTTTCTCGACATGCTTTATTTTCTTATCCTCTAGCCTCTTGGTCATTTCTTGAATATGTTGTAACTCTTCTTCCTTCATTTCCTCTTTTTGATCAAATACAATAATAGCCGGTAATCCTTCATCATTTGGAAAATACTTTTCTACTTGTTTTTCAGCTTGCAAGGATGCTGCGCTTTTCGGAATGCCATCACCACTTACATTATTTGCGTATTTCTTTGCTGGTTTGGAGACTCCTGTTAGTACAAGCATAATAATAATCCAAGATACAACAATGATTTTCGCACCTTTTTTACTACTCGCAAAGTCTGTTGTGCTCTGTAACCATTTCAACATACAAATCCTCCTTACACATTATTAATATTTAATAAAGTTAATTATTAACTTTACACTATATGTATATTGCTTTCTTACAAACAAATAAAGTGTAGGACAAATATATGTGAAAAACAAGACTGTTCACAAAAACTACAAATTAATATTTGTATATACAATTATTAAAACATTACATGTAAGCTCTTAAAAATATCCAAGTTTTTATTTATATAATAAAAACTCCCCTAACCTCATGTGTTAGGGGAGTTTTATGAACTACTATATGTTAACTCATTCGTAATCTTTCTTTCAATTGCTTTAAATAACGTGATCGTATCAGGATAAAATACACAATTTGAATCCCTACAAAGATACTTAATACAATCGCATTTTCTTTTACAAGTGAATACTCAAACATTTGCCCTAAAGCTGTTAACGCAACTGCACCATGTAATGTCGCAACACCAATTGGAACAAAGAATAATAGCCCTAATCGGATCGTTACTACTTTTGCTAACTCACCACTTGTTAAACCTACTTTTCGAATGGAATCAAATAAACGATAGTCCTCTTCTAAGTCAGAGAATAAGCGGAAGTATAAAAAACTACCTGCACAAACAAAGAATACAATACCAATAAAGAATCCTACAAAAAAGATAGGTCCAGCAAATTGTAAAGCCTGATTTTGATCATATTCTGCAGCACTAAATCTTGAATATTCTTGATAAGCTTTTATCTGGTGGGTAAGTTCTTTTCCAGCTTCAATTTCATTTTTTGTTTCGTTTGTTTTATACATGTAATCTTTTACTTCTTTGAATCCATCTTGTAGTAAATTATATTGAGCTTCTGAAACTACATAGATATTTCCAGTAAGTACTTTACCAAGAGAAGATGTGTTAACTTTTTTTACCTGCAACGATTTGTTATCATTCGGTAATTCAATTGTTGTTCTTTCTTTTTTCGGTGGACCTGGTATTTCTATCGATAGAAATAGTACTGCATTTTCAGTTAATAAATCAACTGGCTCCCCCGTTAACTTTGCATACTTTTTATAATCAGATTCTCTTACAAATGTCGCATCTCTTAGTGGTTTACTTTCAGTTTTCTTTGATACAATATCTATTTTTTCAGCAGATATCTTATGTTTCTTCAATGTTTGTCCAATGAATCGTACGTGCTGTGGCTCATTTTCATCCCCTTGTTTAGAGTGATAATGAAATGCAATTGGTTGATTCATGATTCCCTTTGTCATGGAAGCAAAGCCGACTAATGTACCAATAGCTGAAAATGCTACAGTTGAAATAATGGTAACAATAAAGAACATCCGCGCGTTATCTCTCATACGGTACGCTAAATCTGAAAGAGTAATAATATTCGTTCTCGTCCAATACAATCGTTTACTCTTTTTACATGCTCGAATAATAAATACGCTGAGCTGCTTATAAAATAAGTATGTGCCAATAATGACAACTGTCGTTACAGGAATCAACATAATAAATACCATGGCACCATGCGAAATTAAAGCACCTATATATCCCGCTCCAAGCAATACTATAGCTAAGAACGAAGAAATAATTGAAGCTTTTGGTTCAGGCTTTGCTTTTACTGCACCTCTAAATAGTTTCATAATCTGATTTTTACGAATCAGCCCTGCACTAAAGAATGAAATGATAATAAATAATATGAAAAACATAATGCTTGTTACACCGATTGCTGTTGTTGGTACATAGTATGATAAAGATAAATCTAACTTTAGTAATAATGGCGCTACCAAAATCAATATACCCGAAAACAGCATGCCGCAAATGATGCCTGTAATAATTGCAGCGATACCGATCATAACATTTTCAAAAAAGATAAGACGCTTTAATTGAAATTTCGTCATACCTAGCATCATTAAAATTCCCAATTCACGCTTTCTTGTTTTTAAAAACATTCCCATTGAATACAAAATAAAGAAAAACGTAAAAAGATAAATAATAACTTGTGCAAAAGACATACTTACAAACACATATTGACCTAATTGGCCTGCGCTTAATGCAGGATGAAAAGCAAAAAATGAGTAAACAAAAAAGGCCATAATTGCAAATGCACTACTCAAAAAATAAGCTGAATATGTTCGTCTATTTCGCGTTACATTACGAAACGCTAATTCTCTAATATTCATGTTGTCCCCTCCGCTCTTTCAATAACTATATCGCTATCATAATAAAGCGCGGAAATATATGCCATCGATTCAAATGACAAAAACCTTACATTTTTGAAAGGTTACAGAAAAATTGATTAAACGAAGCAGTTTCATTATAATAACTACATTCATATTCATACGTTCAACCTATTGTATATTCGCTAATTTTGCGAAATAATATGAATGGAGATTTACCCCGCATTAACGGGCAGTAAGACCCCCACCTCAAGATTCAGAGAGGGCCTAGGAAGATAGGTGGGGGATAACTGCCCGTAAAAGCCCGATTGGTTCAACTAACCATCCGCGAGGGATGAAACCTCCCCGCAGATGGAAGTTTCACTTTATGAATCAGTACATAAATATTTATCGCTCGTTCTATATGAATAGGAGGAAAACATAATGACATTACAAGAACAAATTATGAAAGCACTACATGTTCAACCTGTAATCGATCCGAAGGCAGAAACTCGTAAACGAATTGATTTTTTAAAAGACTATTTAAGGAAAACCGGCGCAAAAGGATTTGTGCTTGGAATTAGTGGTGGACAAGATTCTACACTAGCAGGTCGTTTAGCACAACTTGCAGTTGAAGAAGTTCGTAATGAAGGAGGCAACGCAACATTTATTGCTGTACGTCTTCCATATCACGTGCAAAAAGATGAAGATGATGCACAATTAGCGTTACAATTCATTCAGCCAGATCGATCTGTTGCTTTTGATATTGCATCAACAGTTGATGCATTTTCAAATCAATATAAAGACTTATTAGGAGAGTCATTAACAGACTTCAATAAAGGAAACGTCAAGGCTCGCATTCGTATGGTCACACAATATGCAATTGGCGGACAACAAGGTTTTCTTGTTATCGGAACAGATCACGCTGCTGAAGCTGTAACAGGATTCTTTACAAAATTTGGAGATGGCGGTGCTGACCTTCTACCACTTACAGGATTAACAAAACGTCAAGGAAGAGCTTTATTACAAGAATTAGGTGCTGAAGAACGTCTTTACTTAAAAATGCCAACAGCTGATTTATTAGACGAAAAGCCAGGTCAAGCTGACGAAACAGAATTAGGCATTACCTACGATCAACTAGATGATTACTTAGAAGGAAAAGCAGTTCCTGAAGACGTTGCAGAAAAAATCGAAAAACGTTATACAGTAAGTGAACATAAAAGACAAACACCGGCATCAATGTTTGATGATTGGTGGAAATAAACATATAAAGAAAAAAGAAGTCAATTTATATTGGCTTCTTTTTTGCAGACTTTGTTAAAATATTATTTTATTAACGATATACAGCTGTTTTCTCTTTCAGAATATCTTGCAAACAATCCTTATGCTGTTCATTAAATAGTACAGGCATTTGATCTAACGGGAAAAACTGTAAATCTAAAGTTTCTTCTCCATCTATGATTTTACTTCCACCAATTATGGAGCATTTAAAGAACATTCCTATCGTCTGTGCTTGATCTCCATTCGGATATGTATGAAAATACTTTGTATATACGCCTATAAGCTCATCCACTTGCACCATATACCCAGTCTCTTCTCTTATTTCTCGAATTGCAGTTTCTTCAGCCGATTCTCCAATTTCCATTGCCCCGCCAGGAAATCCCCATGCACCATTATCCCCTCTTTTTTGAAGAAGCACTTCACCTACTTCATTAAAAACACAGCCGCCAGAAAAATTCAAAATTACATAATCATGCCCTACTTTTGTTCTTAATTTTCTAATATAATCAGCCATCTTAACTCCTCCAATATATCCTTCACCTATTCTATTTAATTATTTTTTATCTTTTTCAAGTAATTCTATAATTTTATCGAGCTTCTTCTCTATCTGATCGGAATGAACATTTTTTGTAGAAGATTTTATTAGTAATCTCCGAATGAAAAGAGTGAAAGATACGACAAATAACACAATAAGACCTATCATGACGCACAAGTAAATCATTGCAAATATATCATTTTCAAATAAAGACACATCATTCACCTGATTCCTATTTTTGATGATTTTAACATAACTTTACAATAAATAGGGTTTTAATTATGTGTTATCCATTCTAAAAATAATAGTTTTCTTCTATTTGTGGGCAGTAAGATCACCACCTCAAAATTCAGCAGAAGCAAAGAGGATCAACTGCCCGTAAAAGCCGGATTGGTGAGGGCTAATAATCAGTGGGGAATGGAGAAAGCCCCACTGATTAAATTTTCATTTTATATGACTTAGCTATTTTAGCTTCTCTTTCTACTAACAACTAAGAAAAAAGAGTATCTACGGAAGATACTCTTTTCATTAATACCTAAATGTAATCGTCGCCAATGAATAATCAGCTTGCGCACTATATGGAGCTACTTGATAAGAAACTCGTTTCACTCCGTTTGGCCAAGAAATTTCATTTAATACTTTTTTAACATCTTGCATCGTTCCATCCATAGACCGCTTATAGCGCACTTCTACTTTTTTAGGTTGTCCTGCAAATTGCTTCTGTAATTTTTTCTTTAATTCATTGTAGTTATCCGCTCCATATTTAGCAGATAAATATACAAGATTTGTATCTTTTAACATTTGCTGATATACCAGTGTTTTTGGACTTCCTACCTTGATTTTACTTGTTAATTCATTATAATAATTTGTTGTTGCTGCCGGATATTTACTCCGATCCCAGCTATGATCTTTACTGAATTGTTCATCAGACATATTAAAATATGAATAGGTTACACGTCCCTCTTTATCTGGAACCGGATCATCAAACGTAGTATCGAGATGATACCATTTTCCATCGATATTCACTAGATTCCAGGCATGCGCTTGCCCATCCCCCATCCCAGTTACGATATGGGATTGAATACCTGCTTCTTTTAATAATTGATAGGTTAATAATGTATATCCTTGACAAACCGCTGAACGATTCACCAACGCTTCATACGCCGTATAAGCTTTATAGGAAGTATCGTATGAAACATGTTTCACAACATAATCATGAATTGCTTTCACTTTTTCATGCTCATCCATGCCAACCTTCAAAATAGAACTTATAATTGATTTTGCTTGCGCCTTTACATGTTGCGTTTGTTCTTTTGATTCACGATATGTAATTCTTAATGTAAAAGTATAATTTCCTGGTATACCACGAATTGAATATTTTGTACTTGCTACATTGTATTTTAAGTACTCATCTGCATCTACTATCTTAGTATACTCTTTATAGAGCGTATCCATCACTTCTCTACCATTCTTAGCTTTTGTTTTATATGTGATTGTAATATTTTCTTCACGATTATCAATATGTTTTTTTAATTCTTTTTGGAAACTTTTTAATAATTTGGTATCCGGTTTTATATCGTCTACTTTTTCATTTGTAGCTGCATAAGATACTGCTGGAACTTGTAAACCACCAATCATAATCGTTGAACAAAGTGCGACAGCTGTTAAGTACTTGTTTGATTTCTTCATCTCATCTTGTCACGCCCTTCTACTTAAAATCATAAAAAATGTTCATATATTTTTAAAGTATACAATACTTTTTCAAAAAGAAAATATGGGATTGTGCATATTTATTAATCATTATTTTATCATCACTAAATATCGAATTTTAAAAAAATATATCATAAAAGAAAAGCAGTAAACTCTTCAATAAGAATTAACTACTGCTTTTCCTTCTAACAAGACTGCAATACACAACATGTATTTTCAAAACGACGTTGCTTTAAATCTTCATTTCCAATGCAGAAATACAGCATCCCTAAATCTCCCCACATCATATTACAATTTGTATAGTCAGAGTCAACTTGGAATAACAATGTCATATCCTGATCATTAATACCAGCATATTCTCCAGCCTCCTCAAATACTTCTCTTTGCACTGAGAACGGTTCACCAAATACTTGATGATTATCATAATGATCTGGCATTAACTCCTCTAATAGTTGTAGAAAACGATCCGAATCAGCTTCATCTTCAATAAATAGCTCAGGGAGTTTATATGTTAGCTTAAATGATAATGCACATTGTGTATACTTTGATGGTTGATCACTTATCCTCTGTAATTGTTCTAGCGGAACGTTATAATATAGAACACGCCAAGTACCATCATATTGATAATTGCCATTATAGAAGAAATACAACATACCTGTTTCAGGTAAGTCATGCTCTATGTTCACGCCTTGTAGGTCAGCTAGATTGAATTGTGCAATAAAATCTAATGCTTTCCCTTCATAAGTTGGGTATTCAAATGTAGATGGAACATCAGGCATTCCCCCCATCTTTGAACAGCCAATTGAAAGTGACTCCTCTTGTCTCGGAATAACTTTTACACATGGAAATATAGTAGCTAATAGTTCTGGTTTTATATGTGTTAAATCATATTTATCAATTAATAAATCAATCTGGTTTCTCATAACTTCTCCTTACGTAAATGTGCTTATCCGTATCATAACACACATACAGTACATCCTTCATCCTAAAAAGTCAAAATAAGTTATTCAAAAAAACGGGCTTATCCCTAGGACGCGAATAAGTTTAAAACAGCATAGTATACAGTGTTCCTACAAACACGATCTTTCATAATTCCTTATAGCAGATCCTCAAATTGTTCATTTTTCTTTATTTCAACTTTTATTTTAAGGAGGCATTCCATATGGGTTATGGTTATGGTGGCGGTTACGGCTACAGTTGTGGTGGCGGTTATGGTGGTGGTTGCGGTTACGGCGGTTTCGCTTTATTAATCGTTTTATTCATCCTTCTAATCATCATTGGAGCTAGCTGCTGTGGCGGCTTCATCGGTTGCTAAGTAGCTTTAAAAACTATTGTAAAAAAGCACGTGAATCACGTGCTTTTTTGCTATACGGAAAATCCAATCTTTGAAAGGAATTATTCCTATGAAAATCGATGGTGTCTTTGAAGGTGGCGGCGTTCGAGGAATTGCACATGTTGGTGCAATTTGTGCATTAGCAAAGCAAGGCTATGAATGTGAACGTGTAGCGGGAACATCAGCTGGAGCTATTATTGCAGCCCTTCTGGCAGCAGGTTACTCTTGTGAAGAATTAAAAACAATTATTAGTAACGTTAATTATCATCAATTTATAAAAAAAACTTTACTTGATAAAATTCCTTTTGTAGGAAAGGGATTAAATGCATGGGCTAAATTAGGGATTTATTCAAATGTTTTTTTAGAAACATGGTTAGAAGACTTACTACACAAAAAAGGGATTCATAATTTTAGCGACTTATCTAATCCACAAAACTTAAAAATCATTGCCTCAGATATTAGTAATGGAAAGATGGTTATTTTCCCTGATGATTTACCAAACTATGGATTTACAAATCAAGATTTCTCTATCGCAAAAGCTGTTAGAATGAGCAGTACTATCCCTTTCTATTTCGAACCAGTAAAATGGAAAACACCTAAATGGAAACAACCTTGTTATATGGTTGATGGAGGTCTTCTTAGCAATTATCCAATTTGGATTTTTGACTCACCTAATATACCCCGTTGGCCAACTTTTGGCTTTCATTTTGTAAAAAATGAAATACAAGCTGAACCTGTTCCTTATGAAGATCCCATCTCGATGTTTAAAGGCTTATTCAAAACGATGATGCAAGCACATGACTTACGCCATCTAGATAAAGAATCGAAAGTAAGAACCATTGCAATTCCAACTGGAACAATTACAAGTACAAAATTCCAATTAACTACTGATGAAAAAGAATGGCTTTATCAGTCTGGTTTTAACGCTGCCGAAAAATTTTTACAGTCTTGGAATTTCAAAACATATATTAATCGATTTAGAAACGGGAATCGAATTTGAAAAAGAAATTAGCATCACTATCCATAGAATCCTTAGAAAAATACTTCTTACTGTATTCATTTACTTTTTTCATTATTTTCACATGGATATTGTAAGACCACTAAATCATAAAAAAGAAATAAGCCTAATAAACTAAATGTTTTATCCTACTACTTACGAACAATAATACCTCCAACTCAAAGTCCGACGAAAGTAAAGATGTTAGAGGTAAGATTAACTACCCGTAAAATTAAAATTTTATTAGGCTTCTTCATAAAGTACTACTCCTCACTTTTGCCACTACTATAAGCCAGAAGTGGCTCATACATCATTATTGCGTGATTTCCCGTTACATATTGATCCTCAACAAACTGTTTTTGTTGATTAAACGCTCTGCGATGTATGACATTACATCGGATATAGCCACCCCAATACGCTGGCTTAATTGCATGTTCTTTTTCATATACTTCATATTGGTAAAGCTGAGGATAGGCTGTTCTCCATTCCCCTACTAAGTGTTCGTCTGTCACGTAAAGATGAAGTTGATAAGCTTGATCTGTTTCATTTTTTATTTGTAAATCAAGATAGTTATAGGAGCAAGTCGCACCACTTCCAAACGGCTGTGTACGCTTTGAATCAGGAAATACATCATAGCTATGACGATATCGCTCTGTTACGGTTAGTGTTGTATGCAATGTCATCCAGTATATTAAATTTGAAAGTTGACAAAGCCCACCTCCAACTCCTGGTTTAAAAGTACCATAATGCAATACCATTCCTTCTACATACCCTTTTCTCTTTGTAGTCTTACCTATTAAACGCCAATAAGAAAATGTTTCTCCCGGCTTAATTACAACACCATTTAACTGTTTAATAGCGATTTTCAAATTAATAATTTTATTCTCTTGATACCACATATCTACATCTTTAAGTTTACGAAGCAGTATTGTTCGATGCTGTATAACAGTACAAGGTAACTTTTCTTGTTGAAAAGTTTTAGCATACTTTTTCCCATCCGTTAACCATTGAATATTCCTTTTTACAGAGTAATACCACGTTCCTAACATAATACGATACTTAGACCTTTTTTTAGGCCGTATGTTTACTTCATTCATTTTATTCTCTCCTCTATCATCTATGTATTTTCTATGGTTAAAATAATACTTATAAGCTCATACAGCATTCTTATTACTGTTTTCAAACGAAATATTATAATATACAGAAATAAGTATAGTATTATCTTAGAAACAAAGAAATGATATTTGAAGTTAATTTTATACAAATATGAAAAAAGAGCGAATCTTAGATTCACTCTTTTTCTCTATTTTAGTAGCTTAACAATTAGGGATACTGTAATCCCTCCGCTTCTTCAGCAGTAACAACAACGTAGCGGCTTCCCGTCCTTAATCCTAATAATTCTGCTTTTTCAATCGCTTCTTGTTTTGTTTCTGCATAGGCAGCTAAATACTTTGTTCCATCGATAACCTGACAAATGACATATTGTTTCATATTTCTTCTCCTTTTTCAATTACTGGTATTTATGATATCATTTTTCACTTCTAAAAATTGTGATTATTATACTGAGAGATTCTTTATCAATCTCGCAACCATTTCAATCCCTTTCTCTATATCATGCATTGAGGCATATGAATAAGAAAGACGTAAATATTGGCTTGCATTTCTATCATACACATTCCCAGGATTGAGTAGAATTTTTTCTTGTAATGCTTTTTCAAACAACTCCCGCATCGAAATGTTTTGTTCAATATGTAGCCAAATATAAAATCCACCGCTTGGTATTTGCCAAGTTGCTATATCTCTGCAGTATTTCTCTAGCATTGCAAGCATAAAGTCTCTCCGTTTTTTTAACTCAATTCGTATTTGCTGTATATGTTTCTCATATAACTCACTTGCAAACCATTCTGCAGCAACTCGTTGTGATAACGAACTCGAGCCGTAATCCATTTGCATTTTTATATCTGCCAATCTTTTAATGACTGGTTCTGGTCCAACAACCCAGCCGATTCTTAAACCCGGACTAATGACTTTTGACATACTTCCAATATGTAATACGATCCCATTTGTATCATATGCCTTCAATGGTTTTGGTGGAGACGAATCAAGCCATAAATCTTGATACACGGCATCTTCAATTATAGGTAATCCAATTTCATTACATACTTTCATAACGTCTTGCCTTCTTTGTTCATTCATGACAAGACTTGTTGGATTATGAAAAGACGGAATAGTATATAAAATTGAACCATTGAATCGTCTTTTATATTTTGAAATAAGTGATGGCTGAACCCCATTTTCATCCATCGGAATACCAAACAAACGCATTCCTGCAGATTGAAAAACATTGAGGGAGTATAAATAAGATGGTTTTTCAAGTAAAATGGATGAGCCTTTGCATAGAAGTCCCATCGAAATAAGTTGCAGTGCTTGAATTGCTCCCGAAACAATTAATATAGATGCCGGCGATGCAAAAATATCATATTTTTGTAAATACGTGGCTATTTGTTCTCTCAACTTGAAGTCTCCTCTTGGTTCCTCATATCCTAAAGGAATTTTCCCACGAGAAAGTTCTTTCATGATTTGCTTTGTTTTCTTTTCAGGTAAAAGTTCTGGTGAAAGTTCACCAGTACCCAATCGAATGATATGTGGATAAAATTCGGCTTCATTAATTTCTTGAATGGTAGGAAGATTCGGATAATAAACACCTGTTTCTACATAAGAATTCCAGTTAGGAGGAGGCACCAAAGTTGATACACTCCATGTATCGTTTCTCACAATTGTTCCTCTTCTACCCTTTCCCTCAATCAATCCTTGCGCTGCTAATTCATCTAAAGCCATTATAATTGTACTTCGATTCACTTCAAATGCTTGTGAAAAAGCTCGCTGTGACGGTAATTTTGTACCAATCGTCCATTCTCCATTTATAATCTTCTCTTTTATATATTCCTCAATTTGTTTATATAAGGGAATCGGAGAGAATCCATTTGGCTTCCAGTCAAATCGCTCCATTTTATCACCTCACTTCTTTTTGGTTGGTTTATTATCCAACCATATGGATGGATACAATTTCGATTTTCTTCTATACAATATACACTATCATATTTCAGTAATTTATATGGGAGGAAATAAAATGATTGAAGCAATTCTTCACGGAATGGTTCTTGCGTTTGGACTCATTATTCCATTAGGTGTACAAAACGTCTTTGTCTTTAACCAAGGTGCTAGTCAGCCAAATATTTTACGGGCTACACCAGTTGTTCTAACCGCATCAATCTGCGATACAATTTTAATTTTGATTGCAGTACAAGGTGTATCACTTATGCTTCTGACCTTTTCATGGCTAACAACAATACTTTATGTAATTGGATTTTTCTTTCTGATTTATATGGGATGGATGATTTGGAAAAGTGATTCTACAAAAGAGACGATTGAAGCAAAAACGATGACTATCAAAAAGCAAATTATCTTTGCCGCTTCTGTTTCCTTATTGAATCCTCATGCAATTTTAGATACAATTGGCGTCATTGGCACAAACTCTATTCAATATGTAGGCAATGAAAAATGGGCCTTTGCTTTTACAACAATTATAGTTTCTTGGCTTTGGTTTATTGGCTTAGCATTTGCAGGGCACGTGCTTGGAAAATTAAATTCATCAGGAAACTCAATTGCAATTCTAAATAAAATTTCAGGGGTTATTATTTGGGGAGTTGCTCTTTACATGCTAAAACAACTCATTTTTTAGAAAAGAAAGTATAACGGTTCAGTATATTTATCCCGCATTAACGGGCAGTAAGACCCCCACCTCAAAATTTGGCAAAAGCAAAGAAGTTAGGAGGGGGATGAACTGCCCGTAAAAGCCCGATTGGTTCAACTAATAATCAGTGGGGGATGAAGAAAACCCCCACTGATTAAAGTTTCACTTTATAGGTAATTGTTAAACAATAATTAAAGTTGTATTTCTTGTATAATGTTCATAAAAGGAGCAGTTACTTATATGGAATTCCGATATCCGGTAAGCCATTAACAGCCGGCCTAAATAAACTTGTTGAAAATTTTGATTAACTGGCAATACCTGATTATGATCGCTATGTTGATCATACGAAAGAGAATTAACAGGTTGAAATGAGATATTAAAAAATCCATTTGCAATCATTTGCAGATGGATTTTTTGATATCTCTTATAAAATTTTGAATTAAGATGTAGGTTCCGGAACTGAATTTAAAGGTTTATTATTCTTTTTAGGCTTAATCCACACAATTGTAATAATTGCTCCAGCAACTGCAAATATGCAGGTTAAATAAAATACTTCATGATCTGTCCCCTTCATAAAGTAAGCATACAGAGGTGGTCCCGCTGCTACACCAGTAAAACGCATTGAACTATAAAAAGAGGTAACAGTTCCTCTTTGTTCTTTTTCAATTCCTTGTGTAATAAGAGCATCTAAACACGGTAAAGCAATCCCGATTCCCATTCCCATAACAACAAGACAAAGAATTAACAAGTAAATGCCTTTTAAAAATAATGGAAGTATAACAGACGCGGCTGCTAATATAAATCCGATATATATACATTTTTTCATAACATCTTGGTCATCACCGATTTTCTTTCCTGCCATGTATGAACTTATTGATAATACAAGCAACGGAATCGCAAGTATACAGCCTTTCCAGATTCCATGAATGTTATATTTCTCTTCCAATATCGTAGACAAATAAAAAAGAATTCCAAATAATATGAGCATAATGATAGCACCTAATGCAAAAATTGCGACTAACCATCTTCCCTTTTCTTGGAAAGTTGAACCGATTGATTGAATGAATTCTTTGAAAGGTGGTGCTTGATTTTCTTGTTTCTTTGCTTTTACTAACAGTAATAATAAGATGATAGCAACAGCACATAAAACTGGAATGGCCCAAAATGGTAAAAACCATACTACTGCTGCGAGAGCAGAACCTAATATTGGACTTAGCACTTTCCCAAATGTATTTGACGTTTCAATAATCCCTAATCCCGTACTTACTTGTTTTTCATCTTTATATAAATCGCCAACACATGGGATTACAACTGGCATCGCTCCAGCAGCACCTATCCCTTGAATCGCTCTTCCAATTAGAATCCAAACATATGGATTTTCCACTTTCCATGATACCCAACCCGTTATTGCACCACCGATAGCTGCAATTAACAAACTTGGAACCATTACCATTTTACGTCCCCAGCGATCCGATAAATACCCAGCAATCGGAATCAATACAATAGCAACGATAGAATATATTGTAATAATCATGGATACTTGAAAAGAAGAGATATGGAGTTTTTTTTCAAGTGTCGGAAGGATTGGAATTAGCATGGAATTTCCTAATGTCATAACAAGTGGAACAGATGCAAGTGCAATTAAACAACAGTTTTCTTTTTTTAGCATGTTGATTTCGAGACCCTTCCTCACGTATTTCTTTCCATATAGTAACCCTGATGAAATTCATTTTTAAATTTCATCAGGGCTATCACATTTTGTCTGCTTTTCAACTTATATAACAAAAGAAATTGGAGTATATCATAGCATTACTTCTATTTTTCCAATCCTTACAACAGTATATTCGTGCTATTAAATGGAAAACTTACTTTTGTTTTAGTAAAAACTATACAAAAAAGAAAGGAAGAATTCTTCCTTTCTTTCATACTGCCTTAAATTAACGAGTATACCCGCCACCAAGCTGTTGTTCTGCCATAGCTACAAGGCGTTTTGTGATTTCACCACCTACAGAACCATTCGCACGTGAAGAAGTATCGGCTCCAAGTTGTACACCAAATTCCTGTGCAATTTCATACTTCATTTGATCAAGAGCTGCTTGTGCTCCGTTTGATACTAACTGATTTGAATTACGATTTCTAGCCATTACCGTTCACCTCCTTTATATATTAAAATGTTTAAAAATTACACCTTTTATACTTGGTATTTATTGGTAAAAATATGCATTTTTTAATTCTGGAATAAAAGTCCTAGTCTGAATACACCTTCCCATGGGCTAAATACATTCGTAAGCTGAAAACTTCATATTTTATTATGTTAAGCTCTTATACAGACTTTTAATATTTCTCCAACAATATGCCGTTTCTTCTACATCTAATCTTTCCAAAAATTTTGTATCAATAAGTTCTGGTCTAAATTTTTCATAAAAAAGCTTAGAAGGATTACTAGAAACAACCCATACTAATACAGAAGACATATCATTTTTTATAAATTCTGACACAAGTTCTTGAAATAATCTCTTTCCTAATTTATTTCCTTGATATTCTTTCAATAAGTAAATCGCATACAGTTCTCCGTCACAATTATACTTTCCTGTTCTTTCATGACCACCATCAATAAATCCTATAATTTTCTGATCAAACGTTTCTGCCACATACCTATATTCATTTCCTACCGCTTGTTTAAAGATATTTTCCCATTGCTTTTCCCGACTTTCATACGTTGCATTGTCTATGATTTCATCATATATTATTCCTTTATATGTTATCTTCCAACTATCAACATGCACTTTTGCGATCCCTTTTATATCTTTTTCTGTTGCCTTTCTAATTGTTATATCCATTTCGTCTCCCCCTCTTGTCCCTCATTATACCAAAGGGTAACATAGCATCTATATCAATTAAGCAAATCATTTAATATTTCCCATTCTTCCCTATATAATTAATTTCCTATGGCAATTCATATCAAAAACATTTTAAAGTTAGAATAGTTGGAACAAATACAATCACAACTAGATCTATCGAAGATTCACGTATATTACAAGACTTTTCTCTTACAGCGGTTTATTCAAGGTTAGAGCAAAAAAATTATGAAGGAGGCTAGACAACAAATCGGTCTTGTTTTCCCTACTGATAAAGTGGAATTTTAATCATGGGAGGTTCTTCATCATTCGCTTAACTTCTTTATTTTTTCTAAAACTGAAGGATGGTTATTACTACTCATAATAGTGTAAAAAAACAATACTTTTCAAATAAAAAAGGGTGAATTTCATCACCCTTTTTTGATTTAACCTTGTTTCACTCATTAAACTTTATAATTATCTACTTTCAACCTCAACCGAAACAATATGATCAATTTCCTTTAAGGAACTGTATAATTCGGTTGTATATAAATCTTCAGGTGCTAATATAACCATTTCTAATTGCTGAGATTCACTATCAATATCTTTAATTTTCACGCGTTTCACTTGCATGTTTAAGTTTTTAATTTGTTTAAAAATGCCATCTAATTCTCGGTGCTCTTTTACGATAATTTTAATCGCTAAATCCCTTTGTCTTAAAGAATAAGGACCTGCTATTTTAACAAGGTGTGGCAATACATTTATAGCTAATATAATGAGAATCATTGCAATGATTGCTTGTATATAAAAACCTGCCCCAATTGCAATCCCTAAAGCAGATGCTGCCCAAACCATTGATGCTGTTGTTAATCCTGAAATCACATCATTATTTCTTCTTAAAATTACACCTGCTCCAAGGAAACCAACACCACTTACAATTTGTGCTGCTAAACGCATTGGGTCCATATTTGTATGTCCTGGTGAAGAGTAAACATTCACAGATTCAATCGAAACCATCGTAATTAAACAACTTGCTACAGAAATGACCATACTTGTTTTCACACCGAGTGGTTTATTCTTTAGTTGCCTGTCAATCCCTATAAATAAACCTAAAAAGAGTGCCAAACCTAATTTGAGTAAAAATTCATATGTCATTTTTCATTCTCCTTACTTATATGATGTTCATCATTTCTTTTCTTAAACATCTTTTTTCTCCTTAAACATTAAACTATAACTCTTTTAGAATTTCATTTCCAGTCTTTTCTGTCCTACAAGTTAAAAAAGCCGAAAAACATTATAATTTAAATGTCTTTCAGCTTTTTTGTCTATATTATTTGATTAAGGTATTTCATTACCTTTTCGCATTTGAGCCTTACACCTTAAATTTATGTATTACCTAACATCATACTATATAAATCCACTTTGATTTTTCGACATATAAATCGCTGCTACGAAGAAAAAAGGTGACTTGCACTCGTTTTCTCTCTCTGTTTTCACTTGGCATAGGGCAAGAAGATGATCTGACCGCTTCTATGCATGGCCGGATGCTCTCTCCCCTAAAAAGAAAGGATTTATGTCGGTTTTTTAATTTGGATTTATATACTTTATTTTTGTTCCTTAACCTTGATTTTCGCTTCCTTATAGAATGCTAGTTTTCCTTCATTATACTCTTTTGTATATCCATTAAACTTCTCTTTTTCTTTTTGCATTTCTTCCGTTAATTGATTTACAGCTTTCACTTTCTCACCGATTTCTTTTAACTTTGTTTCTTTTACTTTTAACTTCGCATAAAGTTCTTTTTCAATCGCCATTGATTTCACATAGCTTTCGTTCATTTTTTGAAAAGCATCATAACGATTCTTATAAGCTTCTTCTACTTTTTTCGCTTGTTTTTGTATTTTTTTATCTTCAATTTTCTCTACATTACTTTGAACTGAGTTCGTCTCTTTCTGTGCTTTCTCTAATGCATCTTTTTCATTTTTTAATATTTTTTCACGCTCGCCCACATTTAAAACTGCTTGGTCTAATTTTGGGGCAACAGCTTCATTATGCTCTTTTCCTTCTTTTATAATTTGAGCATATAATTCCTGGCCTTGTTTTTCCAGCGTCTCTAATTTTTTCGCATCTTCAAACAATGACTTTTCTTGTTTAGCTGCGTTTTCAAATGCAACAAATAGATTTTCTTCTGGCTTTTCGCCAAAACAACCTGATAATAATCCTACTGATAATGCTCCAACTAGTGCTAATTTTCTATAACCCAACTTCTTTTCCTCCTATGTTACATACGTTTGTCATGCCAAAAATTCAACGGGAAGTGATCACCTTCATGATACGCTTCAAATTCATAACCTTTTTCTTTTAATCCTTTTATAATTGCCGGTACTGCTGCAACAGATTGCGGATGAATATCATGCATTAAGATAACTTCTTTAGGATTCGTTGCACCTGTAATTACATTTTCAACAATTTTTGCTGAAGCAGCATCAACAGGCATTTTATTATATTTCCAATCTAAAGAGTCAATCGTCCAATCCCAAACTTTTAAGCCATCTTCTACTACTTTATTACGAAGCGCTTCATTTAAACCAGGCATAGAACCGTACGGAGGACGTGTTAATTTCGGAAATTCTCCAATAATATTTGCTATTAAGCCTTGATCTTCTTTCATTTCATTCACATACTCGCCATTTGTATACAATTTTTTAGAATCATGTGTCATACTATGCATGCCCACATAATGACCTTCTGCTTTCTCACGCTTTACTAAATCTGCAAATTGTTTTACATTTGCACCGATTAAGAAAAATGTTGCTTTCGCATCATTTTGTTTTAATATATTAAGTAGTTCAGCCGTATATTTTCCTGGCCCATCATCAAATGTGAGGTAGGCAACTTTTCTAACTTGACCATTAAATTGACTTGGTGCTGTTTTATTCATCTCCACTTTTGACTGCTCACTTGCAAGCTGTAAAGAATTCGCTTGATTTGCTACTGCCCTAGCTGGTGATGTGATTGATTGAAACATAAAATACCCCACTGCGATCGCAACAACAGCCACTATTGTGACTATAATGCTTTTTACATTAAATACATTTCCCATTCTATTAAATTCCTTTCTATTAATCTTATATAATTCTTCCATTCATATTAGTATATCTATTCAATTTCTTTTCAATCTTCTAAAATGAACATTAACAAACTGTATACAAAGGAAGTTTCACCCTAATTCGTGTACTTCGTAATTCCTCGCTAACTATATATATGCATTTTATTATATATGTAAACATTTTTAAATAACTCCAATAATATTTTGACTTATTTACTACCCATATATATTATAAATCAAAAAAGGTTGGCCAGGCGCCAACCTTTTACAATTAGTTTCGTGCTGCTTTTGGCGTAACACCTAGATGTTCATTTAACTTTTTAGAAATGTCTTGCACATTTTTTTCATTTGGAATGTAGTAATAAATACCACCGATACGTTTATCCGTACCTTCTATTTGCATTTTCTCCATCTGTAAATCAGTTCCGGCCATATTTCTTGTAATGGAAAGCATATCATCAAATGTTAAGTTTGTTTTCATTTTGCTATCAACTGCATCTAAAAGGGGACCTAATTTACTAATCGATTGAACAGACATTGCTTTTTTCGCAATTGCTTCAATAACGAGCTGTTGTCTTTGACCACGCATTGCATCACTATCAATTTTACGAGTTCGTGCTAACGCAAGAGCTTGCTCTCCGTTTAAATGTTGGTAACCTTTTTCTAAATGAATCATACCTGCTTGATCTTTACTATCTTGTTCTGTAAATGCAACTGGTACATCCACATCAATACCACCAAGTGAATCTACAATTTTCACAAAGGAATCAAAGTTAAATTTCACATAATAGTCAACTGGAACATTTAAAAATCTCTCTACTGTATCCCGTGTACTTTCAACTCCACCAAATACATGGGCATGCGTAATTTTATCCAATTTCTTTTTTGATGGAATATACACGCGAGAATCACGTGGAATACTTACTAATTTTACTGATTTATCATCTTTATTAATTGTTGCCAATAATAGCGCATCCGTACGAACAGCTTCTCCATATTGTCCTTTTCGAATATCACTTCCATCAACACCCATAATTAAAACAGAAATATTATCTTTTAACGGTTCAACCTCTTTATC
Organism: Bacillus cereus group sp. N21; assembly: GCF_016483395.1. Classification (NCBI taxonomy): domain Bacteria; kingdom Bacillati; phylum Bacillota; class Bacilli; order Caryophanales; family Bacillaceae; genus Bacillus; species Bacillus cereus group sp. N21. The sequence goes on along the minus strand of NZ_JAEHBX010000005.1, from coordinate 6,769 downwards.
GCGTTTAGTTGATTTCTCAATTTTTGCATACGCATCACTTACAACCGCATTTGCTTTATTATATAAAAACGAACCATATCCTACTCCACCAAAAATGAGTAGTAAAAATGGAATCAAAATGAACCACTTCACAGATTTTCTTTTAGAACGTTTCTTTTTACTTCTTGTGTTTTGTTCTAATTCAGAGCTCATGTCTATTCTCCTCTCTTTCTCTTTTCCTAGTATACTCCATGTCTATCAATCTTCATATTGAATTTCATTTCATTCACCTTACATTTTTGTAAGGTTTCGTTGTAAAGAAGTAAAATCAATATGTATTTCATTTCACATTATACTCTCGTGTTGGATTTTAAAAGACATCAAATGATAATTTCAAAAAATTTACAATTCCGTTGTATACTAGTAAAAACCCCCCCCCAGTTTAGCACTTTCGTTACCATACCAGTGGGAACCTGCTACATTTATCACTGTTTATTTATTTCAGGTTTGTAAATCATTTTCTTACCTTCGTCAAAAATAACAGCCGATTTTGCTGGTATTTCTGTATCTTCTGTTTTTACATCTTGATCAGAGAAGTTTACAATTATTTTTATGTCCTTTCCATAGGAAGCTGTTTGCACAAGTTTGTCTTTTGAAAGATATGCAAAATTCGTCATCTCTTCTGTTACTGCTTTTTTATGAAATGCTTCCCATGTTTTTAAATGATGTGTAATTTCATTTTTATGCTTCTTCCATTCAACTTCATCTAAGTGATATAAAGGAGGAACGTTATACAATAGTTCATATAACATACGATTTCCGACTTCATCTTTTACCTTCAAGCTACCCCATTCCCAATGATGAGTTGTAATGACAGAGTCATTGTACACTAATTTATATAAAGGTATTGAATACACTGGGTTTAAGTACACTTGTTTATATTCTTCCTTCACTGGTACTTGTTTTGCATACTTTTCTGGAACATTTTGATTTGGCGACCAGTAACCCCCAACATAATATGGACTTGTCTTATTCTTTCTCATATCTTCATCGGCCCATTTAATAACGGGTGTTTCAATACCATGTGCAAAAGCAATCACTTGACTTGCAAAATCATTTCCACCCTCAGAACCAACAACCATACCTTTTTCTTTCGCTATATAATCCATTCGTGCTAAACGTGCTTTTAAATCTTGCTCTTGTGTTGTAATATGCTTTGGAGAATAATCATCATAAATTTCCCCTGTGGCGTCACAATCAATAAACCATGAATTAAATGGGGTACCATTATTTAATATGCCACTAACTCGTTCTTTCACACTAGGTAAAGATAATGTCGGATTTAATTTACGACCTTTTCCTAGAAATCCTTGTATTTTCTCACCATTTTTTTTGGCAACCGTTGCATCTTCAAATAGTGAAGGATCTTTAAAGGAAGCTGTATTCCAATTTTTATCGCCTTTTTCATGAATGGAATGATAAGAATCATATGGACCAACTAAATATCCCATTTTCTCAGCTAGCTTCACAAATTCCGGTTGAATGAATCCTTGTTCCCAGTTCGGCAGTCCAATCCATGCATGTTCAATACCAGCTTCATCCATCTCTTTTAATACATTCGTTCCATCTGCACTACCCCATTTGTCAACATCCTCAACTGCATCACCAAGTGTTGATTTTAACAAATGTTTATTTAAACTATACAATTCCGTTTCAGTTAAGTGATCTACGCCTTTTTTCAATAATTGATTTGCCTCATCATCAACTTTCGGAAACATATCTTCTTTATAAAACTCCTTCATTCCTAACACTTCATTTATATAACGTAAAACAACATTTTCCTGATACTTATCAATAAAATCTTGCTTATTAATTTGATCAAATACATTTAATTCGCCAGGCTCTTTACTATATTTTTGAATCAGTTCTTTCATCCACCCAAATATAGGACTATTGATTTGTTGTCTTAGTTTTGGCCAATCTATATTACTTTGCGATAAAGCATTTTGATTCCAAAAATAAAAGTGAGCTGCTCCGTATAACTTTTCAACTTCTTTATTTTGTTTTGCTTTCTCTTGTAATGTTTTAAATTCACCTTTCTCTACAATATTGTTCTTATACAATTTTGCAATATTCACCGCATCATTATCAGTCACATACAGTTGAAAACCGTATGATTTATTTTTGTTAATACTCGGAAATTCATGGGTAAAATCAAATCCAATTTTCGGATCAGAATGAAATTCAACTTCATTATTAAACATATTGTTTGCAACAAATACCATGGAATATTTCGAACCATTTAATGCAAAAAATTTCATTGAAAATGATTCCGCAAATGAATACGTTTCATCCTTTAAGAATTTCTTCCAATTTTCATCATTGCTCGGAATATACTTACCTTCCCATAAAGGAAGTGTATAATTTTCAGCTTGTACTTTTGGCCAAGTAAAGCTTTCTGCACCTGTAGATTCAATCGCAATATCTACATGATCTTTTTTCTTTTCTAAATTCACTTTTATTTTCTGATCAGGATATTCCCATGATGTATGTGTATCATCTTTTTTCAACTTTGATACTTTCATTTTCGGTAAAGGCTGTGATGCTTGCTCCTTCACTCCATCATGGTCTATCGTTAAAGCAAACGTTTCTGGATTAACCTCATACGTAAAATCTTTATATGTTACTTTTTTTGCTTTGAATTCCTGTGAAACATTTTTTTGTGTCCAATTGCATCCAGCCGTAATTGTCATTGTTGTAAGAAGACATATTGTCATCATTTTTTTCATCTTCTGCACCTCCACCACTGAATATATAGGTGGTTTGTTACAGGAATATGGCAAAGAGCATAAAAAAGAAGCCTGTCTCAAAATTCTTGTATTACGGTTGTTACTACACCAACCTAAAACAAGAAAAGAGTTCGACTCCTTTATGTCTATTATATAAGAGACTTCGCTTCTTTAATCCCTTATCTATATACTATACTTCTCTTCTGTTCTACCAGCACTTTGTTCCCTTTTCACAACTGTTCCTTCATGATCAATTTCCAGCTCACAAACTTGCATCGCCGGAAACACTTTTGCTAATTGTTCAGCAACTTCCTCGCGTTTTTCATATGGAGTCAATATAAAAAGAGATGGACCAGCCCCACTAAGTGCTGTCCCATATGCTCCAAACTTTTTCGCATACATCCGAACTGCGGGTAAAAATGGGACAAGCTGTGAACGATATGGTTCATGAAATTGATCTCTTTCCATCATTTCACCAACAATTTCCCACTTCTTTTGGCATAACGCTGCTACTAAAACATTGCTGACTGCACTTGCACGAACAGCATCATGAAACTGAAATATTTTTGGCAATACAGAACGACTTTTATTTGTATTTAATTCTTCATCAGGAATAAGAGAGATTACACCTAATTCTTTACTCTCTATTCTAACAACAGATACATGATTCCCATCCATCGCGCCAATAACAGTACCTCCTAAAATAGAAGCAGCTACATTATCAGGGTGTCCCTCAAAACTTGTAGCAAGATGAACTTTCTCATCTGTTGTTAAATGTAATTCTCCAAGTTCATTGGCAAGTTCTATTCCTGCTACAATGGCTGATGCGCTGCTCCCCAATCCTCGCGTAAGTGGAATATTACTAGTAACTTCTATCATATAGGAAGATAACGAAGGACATACTTTAAGTGCTGTACTTACAATTAAGTTTCTCTCATCATTTGGGATAGAAGAATCGAATGAATGTATAACATGCCAATGAGCTGATTGTTCCTTCACAGCCACTTCCAAATATAATGATAATGCTATTCCAACAGAATCAAAACCCGGACCTACATTTGCCGTACTAGCTGGAACACGAACTTTAAATGGAATCACGAAACAATCACTCCTTTAATATGTTCTTTTATTTGTTCCATATCGTTTGAAACACTTGCAATCTCTAAGTGATTAGAGGCAATAGCAATATCAGGATCTTTTAAACCATTCCCTGTTAATACAGCAACAACTGTCTCTCCCTTTTTGATTTTCCCTGCTTGAACATGTTTAATTACACCTGCTAGAGAAGCACTTGACCCTGGTTCTGCAAAAACTCCTTCTGTTTTTGCTAGCAACTGATAGGCACTTAAGATTTCTTCGTCTGATACCATATCAATTTCACCGTTTGATTGCTCTGCTGCTTCTACAGCATAGGACCAGCTTGCTGGATTACCAATACGAATTGCAGTTGCGATTGTTTCTGGTGAATCAATGACATGACCTTTTACAATTGCAGCTGCTCCTTCGGCTTCAAAACCGTGAATTCTAGGTTTCTTGAATCCCTTTTCTTTCTCATATTCACAAAAACCTTTCCAGTATGCCGTAATATTCCCTGCATTTCCAACCGGAATAGCAAGGACATCTGGTGCTTTTTGCAACTGATCACAAATTTCAAACGCAGCTGTTTTTTGTCCTTCAATTCGATATGGATTAACAGAGTTTACTAATGTAATTGGTTCTTCATCTGCAATCTGACGTACAGTTCGAAGTGCGTCATCAAAGTTTCCTTCAATTGAAATAATCTCTGCTCCATACGCAATAGCTTGTGCTAATTTCCCATGAGCAATTTTCCCTTCTGGTATAACGATAATACACTTCAGCCCAAGACGAGCAGCGTATGCCGCTGCCGCTGCTGATGTATTACCTGTTGATGCACAAATAATTGCCTGTGATCCTTCTTCTTTTGCTTTCGCAACTGCCATCACCATCCCTCTATCTTTAAAAGATCCTGTAGGGTTAGCACCTTCATATTTTCCATACAAATGAATCCCTAATTCTTTAGAAATATTCAGAAGTGGAATGAGTGGTGTATTCCCTTCCATCAAGCTTACATCTGGTGTATTGTCATTCACTGGTAAATATGAAGCATATTGTTTTAATAATCCTTTATACATATTGTTTTTCCTCCTCAATAGCGTAATAACTTTTTATTTCATTTGCTACATTCTCTAGTAATGTTAAAACTTTTTCGAATTGGTACTTTGAAGTTTGATGCGTCACAATCACAATTTCCGCAAGCTCTTGATTTAATGGAAGTTGCACAATTTCTTCTAAGCTAATCGATTCATTGACGAAACATTCTGTGATTTTGCGAAACATCCCTGGTTCATCACGTAATAAAATGCGTAAAAAATATTTCGAGACAACTTCTTCATCCCCTTTTAGTGTATAAGGCACTGACTCTTTTAACACACCTTGACTTTTCACTATTTGATTCATATTTTTAACGATTGAAATAATATCACTTACTACAGCAGATCCTGTTGGCAATTTTCCAGCCCCTGGCCCATAAAACATAACTTCACCAACCGCATGACCGTGTACATATACAGCGTTAAATTCGTTATTCACACTGGATAGTGGATGCTGACTCGGTAATAAAGTAGGTGCTACGCTTAAATTAATAGCTGAACCTTGCTTCTCCGCTTTCCCGACTAGCTTCATAGTAAAACCTAGCTTCCCAGCCATTTCTAAATCTTTTTTTTCTACATTTCGAATACCTCGAACATGTACATCATCTAAAGAAACATTCATCAAAAATCCTAAGTTTGCAAGAATAGCTACCTTTCGTGCAGCATCCAGTCCATCTACATCTGCTGACGGATCTGATTCTGCAAAGCCTAGCTTTTGAGCTTCTTGAAGCGCCTGTTCATACGACCAACCATTTTGACTCATTTTTGTTAGTATATAATTCGTTGTGCCATTTACAATTCCCATAATCTTTTCAATATGATCAGAAGCTAAGCCGTCTACTAGTCCTCTTAAAATTGGAATTCCTCCAGCTACACTTGCTTCATAATACAACTGACAACCATTTGCATTCGCTAATTTTAACAATTCATTACCGTATACAGCCATTAAATCTTTGTTTGCAGTTACGACATGTTTCTTATTACATAACGCCCTTATAATAGCCTGTTTTGCTTCTTGAATTCCACCCATCACCTCTACTACGATATCAATATTGGGATCTTCTAAAATTTCATCTGCATCATTTGTTATCATGATTCCATCAATTGAAACATCTCGTTCTTTTTCCACATCACGTACTGCCACTGCCTTTACCTTTACTTCATATCCTGTATCAAGACTTATTTTCTCCTTGTGATCTTCCAAAATATGAACGACACCGCTCCCTACTGTTCCAAGTCCTAATACTCCAACATGTACTACATTGCTCATTTTTTAATCTCCTCCTATTTTTTAAACTACTTGACCATTATCTTCTTCCTATTTGCGCAGTTAATGGTGATTCTCGTTCGGATCACTCGTTTCACTCCACTGCACCTCCTTTCAATTCAGTAATACATTTTATAAAAAAAACACACTCATCCCTATAAAAGGGACGAATGTGTTTTCGTGGTTCCACCCTTGTTCCAATCCAAATATACATTCGCTTCGGATTGCTCAAGATCAGATAACGGCTGAAACCGTCAATAATTACTAGATTACTCGTTCACTATTGAAGTTCAAAGGTGGTAAGATTATTTCTCGTGTTAGGAAGCTCACAGCCTTTGGCCTCCCTCTCTGCAAACCGTAAAAATTATCTCATGTCCTTATCACTACTTTTCGTTCATATCTATTTGTTAAATTATTATACGTACATATCATACAAAAGCAAGGAATATTTTTTATATTTTTAATTTTCGAATATTAACTTTGTATAAAAAAACACACTCATCCCTATAAAAGGGACGAATGTGTTTTCGTGGTTCCACCCTTGTTCCAATCCAAATATACAT